>CAMCFM010000121.1 GCA_945874095.1 Candidatus Kuenenia stuttgartensis | reverse complement strand
CTTTCTCAAAGGCTGATCGGTCGCAAGATGCTCCAGGCATTTCTTGATCGCTTCCACTCTGAGCTTGGCCTCTTTGTCGCCACTCTTAGCCGTTCGTTCTGACTTGGGCAAGGCGTTTTCCAGAGTCTGGATATCAGCCAGCATCAACTCCATTTCAATGGTTTCGATGTCGGCCAGCGGGTTCACCGTGCCTGCGACGTGCACCACGTCAGGATCTTCAAAACAGCGGACAACCTGGATAATCGCGTCCACTTCCCGAATGTGGCTCAAAAACTTGTTCCCAAGTCCCTGACCTTCGCTGGCACCTTTTACGATACCGGCAATGTCGACCAGTTTCAGGGCCGTCGGGACCACCCTTTGAGTGGGGATATATTTCTGGATCCTGAGCAGACGAGGGTCTGGAACCGCTACGATGCCTTCGTTTGGCTCAATCGTACAAAACGGATAATTGGCCGCCTGTGCTGACTTCGTGCTCGTCAGGGCATTGAAAAGGGTGCTTTTTCCTACATTCGGCAGACCAACAATTCCAGCTTTCATAGTGCCCCTGACTCATTTTCTTCTGTCTGATTGTTGAACCACGTCCATCCACTTGAACATCGCTCAACCCATTCATTTCAAGGTATCTTATCAAATCTTGAGCGTTTAGAACAGACTCGCCCTGAACTTACCTAAGTTCCTCCACCAAACACGTTGCATCAGCCATCCGGCACCGCTATTCTGAATCAGAGAGACCGCACTCGCCGATCAACCAGTCAAAACTCGAATGTATCAAGACTCATTCCCCACGCGAATTGGCAACGAATTCATGATTGCATCCTGCCACCACACACTCTGCATCAACCGTAAACTTCTATACCCAATCAGCCTGCTTTGCGGCCTGTTTTTCCATGTGCCCGCCCGTGCAACAGACTTTACAAATGCACATGTCGTGCATGGGCCAGGTACTTCTCGGCACTTCCAAAAAGCCGTGCAGATGCTTGTGGAAGAGATTCACCACCGAACCCGCGTAAAGCTGGTAATCGGCCATGATCCGGGCCAGAATCTTCCAGAAATCCATGTGCTTACGGAGGCTCAGTCAGCAGCGTTTCCGGCAGTTCTGAAAACACAGCCCGTTGCAAATCAGGCGGAAGGCTTTGCCATTTATAGTCTTGAGAAGCCTTCGAGAATTTATGTGATTGGCCACGACGATCGTGGAGTCCTGTTTGGTCTCGGTCGATTGCTGCGTGAATTGAACCTGACGCGTGATCGGGTCGCACTAACCCAGCCACTGAAAATTGTTTCGTCGCCCAAAACCAAGATTCGCGGACACCAGCTTGGCTATCGCCCCAAAACAAATTCCTACGATGCCTGGGATATCGACCAGTGGGAGCAATATTATCGTGATCTGATTGCATTTGGAACCAACGCCATTGAGCTGATTCCGCCGCGATCGGACGACGATGCCGACAGCCTTCATTTTCCAAGACCTCCTCTGGAAATGATGGTCAAGATGTCCAAACTGGCAGATGATTACGGCATTGACCTCTGGATCTGGTACCCAGCGATTGATGGCGATTATTCCGATCCGTCCATGGTGGAATTTGCACTCAAAGAATGGGCGGAAGTTTTTAAGGTTCTGCCCAGGATTGACGTAGTTTTTGTACCTGGAGGCGATCCAGGCCACATGCGGCCCATGCACATGATGAACCTTTTGGAAAAGCAGACAGTTTCGCTCAAGAAATATCATCCCAAGGCTCAGATGTGGATGTCTCCACAGTCGTTCAACCGGGTCTGGTTTAATGAATTTATTGAAATCATGAAAGGTCAGCCCAAGTGGCTTTCAGGGATCGCTTTCGGGCCTCAGAATCTGATCGAGCTCAAGACTTTGAGAGAACTGATTCCTGCGAAATATCCGATTCGCGGATATCCGGATATCACCCACAACCTCAGTTGCCAGCATCCTGTCACGAATTGGGACTTTGCATTTGCTCTGACACAGGGCCGAGAGGCGATTAATCCTCGTCCTTATGATCAGGCGGCTATTTTCAAGTCATATCAACCTTATACCACCGGCTTCATTTCCTATTCGGAAGGCTGCCACGACGATGTCAATAAAATCATCTGGAGCGGTTTGGCCTGGGATCCAGAGGCTTCCGTGCGATCCATTTTAAGAGATTACTCGAAGTTTTTTATCGGACCGGAATATCAGGATGGATTCGCTGAAGCCTTGATTCAGCTTGAAAACAACTGGCGAGGCTCTTTGATTGCCAACACGGGAGTCGAAACCACCCTCCAGCAATTTCAATCCATGGAAAAGTCGGCTTCGCCAGGTGTATTACGGAACTGGAGATTCCAGCAGCCACTTTACAGGGCCTATTACGACGCATGGCTTCGTCAGCGATTAATCTCTGAAACGGCTCGCCAGCAAGAGGCTGAAGCCTTGCTGCGTCAAACTACGATGAATAAAACCAATTCTTATCTGGTGAAAGCGATTGCCAGATTGCAGACCAGTGACACCGAAATGGTGGCCCCAGAATTGCGTAATCGCGTGAACGAACTGGCCGACAGCTTGTTCCAGACCGCTAAAATGCAACTTGCTACGGTTAAATATCATGGGATGCCAGGCCGTGGGACAAGTCAGGATCGTATCGATATTCCACTGAACGACCGCCCCTGGCTGGTGCCGCAATTGCAGGGCATTCAGGGATTAAAGACAGATCAGGAACGACTGGAAGCGATTTCAACGCTTCTGAACCGAACCAATCCTGGCCCTGGAGGGTTTTATGATGATCTAGGCGATCCTGCACGCCAGCCGCATCTAGTTCTTGAAAAGAGCTTTGCAGATGATCCGGAAGTGCGTCACTCGGTTTTCAATGGCTTTGAGTATCGGCTTGAAGCGCCGATTGCATGGTGCCGATATGCTCAGACCATGTATGACCAGCCCATAGTCATGAAATACAAAGAGCTCAATAAGAATCAGAAATACAAGATGAGGGTCACATACGCAGGCGATAATTTCCGGGTCAAAATTCAGCTTGTAGCAGATTGGCGGATGATTCATCCACCGATGATGAAGCCGAACCCTCATAAAACGCTTGAATTTGACATTCCCCAAGAGTTGACAGCGGATGGGAATCTGGAATTGAAATTCAATCGCGACCCAGGTGTGGGCGGAAATGGCCGTGGCTGTCAGGTGGCCGAGGTCTGGCTTGTGCCTGTCATTAAGCCAGAAATGCATGCCAAACCATGAGTTCTGAAGTCTTTCAGAGTTCGTTGAAAACGGTCATCGGCAGAATCGTCATTTCAGCTGATGACCAGTTTATTACGAAACTGGAATTCAATAATGATGTAGTATTGGGTGCAAATCATGATATCCCAGAGCACCTGGCGGAATCCGTCCGCCAGGTCTCTGCGTATTTTGAGCATCCAGAAACAGAATTTCATTTGCCTTTGGTTCCAGCCCCGACCATTTTTCAAACGGAAATCAGGGCTGCGTTGGCCAATATCGTTTGTGGCCAGACAGAGACTTATGAAGCCATGGCACGGAAGGTGAATAAGCAGGGAGCTTCCAGAGCCGTAGGGATGGCATTATCGAGAAACCCTTTATTAATCATCGTTCCATGCCATCGTGTGATTGGCTCAAATGGATCATTGACAGGCTTTGCAGGCGGCTTGCATCGCAAGCGATGGCTGCTGACACATGAACGCAAAAGCCCACTTTTCGCAGGTTTATGTACTTTGAATGAGGAATTGTAATCGGCAGCAAGCCATTTCATAACCAAATTTTTCGCACTATCTGGAATAAAGAGATGGGATGAATCCTGTTTCCAGGACTCATCCCATTGAAATCACTCTTTAGGAGAAATGGAATTATTTCTTCCGTGTGAGTCCGAAGACAAAAGCCGTAAAGTCTTCTTTTGGCTTGAATTCAGTAGGCCGGTCGTTAATCCCAAAGCAGATTGAGATTTTGTCGTCGCCAACGAATCGGTAAATGGCTTTGCCTTTGAAATTCTTGGCGTTGTCCGAATCGCCTGTGGTGTTCATGTCCATCGACTTGTGTGGCTTTGTCGAGGGGTCAAGTTTTACCACAATCGTATAGCTGCGGCCTGGTGCCTTGAGAATCAGTTTGTCGCCTGTGAAGGTCCAGGTGGAATCGTCCGGCTCTTGGGACGTACTGGTCCATTTGCCTTGGAGTTTCTTGAGGTCGTCAGCAGCTTCATCAGCCTTGACAAGCGAAATTGCTGGGGCCAGGGAGAAAGCCCAAGCGATCGATTGGACAAATTTGCGACGGATCAACATGGTCTTTTTCAATCCTGATTTGGATGATTGATGTATGGAAGTGGCCTGGGTTCAGAAGTTCCACGCTTTGGAACCGTCTCTAATATAGCGGACAGCTAAAGATTTCGTAAAGTGTTGGATCAAAATACTTGACCAAGGGTTAGGAAATCGGCATTGTGGTGATGTGGTTGGTGAGATGATCGGGACTTCCTATCGGAATTTCGAGGTTTGACACCGCCCAAAACCGCTTCATAAGAACTACATAGGGAGAACGGATTGCAATGATTCGCCGAATGATGCTTTTGATGGTATTGACTCTTTCTGCAAACACCATGGCCTGGACTCAGGTCAAGGCGGAAGAGCCCGCGCTGGCTCACATGGTTTTCTTCACCCTGAAAGACCGGACACCTGCCACCCGCGATGCTTTGCTGGCTGGCTGCAAAAAATATCTCAACGGCCATGATGGTATTGTCTATTTTTCTGCCGGTATCCGCGCCGAAGAATTTAAACGCGATGTAAATGACCTCGATTATGATGTGGCCCTGCACATTGTATTCAAGAATAAGGCAGCTCATGATAAATATCAGGACGCGCCCCGTCACCAGAAATTTATCGACGAAAACAAAGCTCTTTGGGCCAAAGTTCGCGTCTTTGATTCAAACCTGTCGGACTGACTGAGTCCAGATTCAGGCTTGAGATAGATATAATTCCTACAAAAAATGTCGCCGATGATCAGACTTTTCAGCCTGTCATCGGCCATTACAGAGCTCTTGATTTCTTGACAACGAAAAGATTGATCATGAGTGACGAATCCAGTCAATATCCCAAAAAATATGGCCCCTGGGTCATTCAGGGCAGGGCGGTTGTCTATCAGGATCCGTGGCTGAAAGTGACTCGTGATACGGTAATCAGGCCTGATGGATCGCCTGGAACTTATAGTGTTTCACATATGAAGCCGGGCGTTTGTGTGCTTGCAATCGATCATAATGGGATTTGTCATTTGACGGAAGAATTTCATTATGCAGTCGGGAAATTGACGGTGGAATGTGTTTCAGGAGGAATCGAGTCTGGTGAAGGAGCTTTTGAAACAGCTCAGCGGGAATTGGCTGAAGAACTGGGCCTGATTGCTGGAAAATGGACGGATCTTGGAGTGGTGGATCCATTTACGGCGATTGCATTATCGCCTACGAGCCTTTGGCTGGCAGAGGATCTTTCCACGACTGAAACGAACCTGGATTCATCGGAAATTATCAGGCATGTGGAAATGCCATTTGAAGAGGTTATGAAAAAAGCGATGTCAGCAGAAATTACTCACGCGCCGAGCGTTTCAGCCATACTTAAGGCATGGATTATAAAATCAGGAATACAATTATAAATAAAAAACCGGCCTTGTTCAGGCCGGTTTGATTTGCAATGAAAACTGCTCAGAAAATTCCGAGGATATCGCGGGCATCGTCGGTCATTCTGGCAGGCGACCAGGGTGGATTCATCACCAGCTTGACATTGGCCTTTGTGACGCCTTCAACCTTCTCCACAGCCTTGACGCTGTTCCTGAGGATCTCAGGGCCAGCTGGGCAGGCTGGTGTGGTCAGTGTCATTTCCACATCCACTTCCGAACCGCGTGTCTGAACCGTGTAGATCAGGCCGAGGTCGACGATATTGACGTTCAGTTCCGGGTCAATCACTGTCTTTAAAGCGTTGACAATAGTTTCTTGATCGAAATTTAATTCCGCTACTGGAATCGCGGTTTCAGGGGCTGCCGCACTTGATGTGACTGGGGCGGTGTGTGACGAGGCGGCTGCCAGAGGAGCTTTTGGTGCTTCTTTGGGCAAGTCGCCGGAATCGTTGATGGCGACCATGATCGATTCGCCTTCCACCTTCACATGGTGGGCGCGGACGCTTTCAACAGCAGGCATGCAAAGCACGGAACCGGTGCGGATATCGAAGCGGGCCCCGTGGCGGTCGCACTCGATTTCGTGGCCTTTCAGAATACCGTCTGCAAGTGGGCCACCGTCGTGGGTGCAGACATCGTCGATGGCAAAAACTTGGCCTTCAACGCGAAACAGGGCCACCGGCTGGTCGTCCACTTCGACAAACAGGTTCCCGCCTTCAGGTAATTCCGACAGCTGGGCCACGGTTTGATATGCAATCGCCATTTTTCGTCATTTCCTATTTAATGGTGCTGATGTATGGTCTGAAGTGATTTATTGAGTGTTTCAGGATGCAGCAGTTTCAGAGACAACCTTTTTCAGGCGACGAAGCACGCCGACAAGGCCATTCATGCGCTGCATGCCGAGGATTTCTTTGAGGCCAGCCTGACCGATCACGTCGTAAGAAAGGCTTGTCAACTGTTCTACAGAAGCACCTTGGGTGCCTTCCCACAGGAGTGAGACGAATCCGCGAACGGTGGGCGCTTCCAGAGGAACGTCGGCGAACCAGCTCACGCCTTCCGGTGATTTTTCAGCAAACAGGAAGATAGGCGATTGGCATTCCTCGACCCGATTTTCCGGGCCTCGAAGGTCGGCGAAACGCTCGGGCAGGGCCGGTAGGGATCGGGCGTAATCGAGCAGCATTTCGATGCGTTCCTTGGGGTCGCAATCGGCCAGCTCTTCGACAAGTTCCGTGAGTTTGGTGGTCGGCATCAGGGTATCTTTTGTGAGTTCTGATGAGTTGATAAAAAAGGGCGATTGAGGAATCGCCCTGACAATTGGGTAGACTGCGGATCAGGCTGATGAATCAGGGCAAAGCGCCTTTGACAATCGGCACACCGACCACGTTGCCCCACTCGGTCCACGAGCCGTCGTAGTTTCGCACTTTCTGGTAGCCAAGAAGATACTTCAGGACAAACCAGGTCAAGCTGGAGCGTTCGCCGATTCGGCAATAAGCCACCACGTCATCGGTTGGCTTGAGGTGAAGTTCCTGCTCATAAATGGCCCGGAGTTCTTCGGCGGTCTTGAATCGACCATCATCACCCACGGCACGGCTCCACGGGCAGCTCAAAGCGCCCGGGATGTGTCCACCACGGAGGACGCCTTCTTCGGGATAGCCTTCCATGTGGGTGCGTTCGCCGGAATATTCTTTCGGGCTTCGAACATCCACCAACGGCAGGCTCGCCTTGACGTGTTCGAGAACGCCTTCACGGAAGACTCGAAGTTCGCGCCAGTCGAGGTCAGCAGGAACTTTGTAGGACGTTGCTGGGTAGGATGGAACTTCAGGAGTGGTCGGAAGTTTGGCTGTCTCTACCCAGTACTTGCGACCACCGTTCAAAATCTTGCAGTTTGTATGACCCTTGAGCTTGAAGGCCCAGAAGGCATAGCAGGCCCACCAATTATTGTCATCTCCATAGAAAACAACGGTGGTGTCGTTTGAAATCCCATTCTTCTGGCAGAGGTTTTCAAAGACATCGTTGGCGATATAGTCGCGAACCGTTTGATCCTGAAGGTCGTTGTGCCAGTCAATTTTCACAGCACCGGGGATGTGTGCCATGGGATAGAGCAGGGCATCGCCACTCGATTCGACCACCTTCACAGAAGGGTCGTTCAAATGCTCATGAACCCACTCGGCACTGACCAGCACGCTTGGATCGGAATAATTCTGGGCGGACATCTCTCAGGAAACTCCTCGATGTGTATCAAAACTGGATCGATACATCGCTTTATTTATAAGCGATGAAGATTGTATCAGGTCAAGACTTTCCGATGGCAAGTTTTCTGGCCACAGCGGCACGAAGTGATTCGCGAACTGGCTCGACACTGATCCGGTCGTAAACGTTCGCAAAAAAGCCTTCCACCACAAGCCGCTTCGCTGTCTCGGCTGGAATCCCACGAGCCTGGAAGTAGAAGACCATTTCTGGATCCACTTGACCGGCCGTCGCGCCGTGGGTGCAGCGAACGTCGTTGGCTTCAATCTCAAGGCCTGGAATGGAGTCGGCACGGGCTTCGTTTGACAGAACCAAACTATCGTTCTTTTGATAGGCGTCGGTTTTCTGGGCGTCTTTTTCGACCGCAATCATGCCCTTCCATACCGTCCGGCTCTTGCCGCTCAGGCCGCCCTTATAGAGTAGGTCGCTGGTGGTGTTGGGGGCCTGGTGATCCTGACGTGTGAAGTAGGCCAGATGCTGCTTGCCTGTGGTGAACATCACGCCGTTGACCTGCGCGGAAGCCTTTGGACCAGCCAAAGCTGTCTCTTGATTGACTTTCGAAAGTCTCGAACCAAGGCCGCCAATTGTCCACTGAATCGAGCCGCCAGCATCGACAAAAGCTCGCTCGCGGCTGAAGTGCCAGGTTTGGTCGTCCCAGTTCTGGATTCGCACATACTTCAGATGAGCATTTTTGCCAACGACGATTTCGACAGACCCAAGGTGCAGGCCCGGCTTGCTGTCGCCGGTGGTGGCCAGGTCGTGAACCAGAGTGGCCTCGGCGTCGTCCTCAAGAATGATCAGGGTGTGTGACGTGTCCACCCGATGTGTGGATGTGAGTGCGGAAAGGGCATAAAGTGGCACTTCCAACTTCACACCTTTAGGCACATAGAGCACAATCCCGCCACGAAAAATTGCGGCATGAAGCGCGGCCAGTGCGTCGCCTTTGGGGCTGACGGTCTGGAAAAGGTGCTTTTTGATGATGTCGCCATGGGTGGCGAGTGCTGTCTGAAAATCGGTCAAAGTGACCTGGCCGAGCTTTGAACTGTCCGCTGGTTGAGTGGTCTGGCCAGCGATCTGAACGATGCCGGTGCTGTAGTGAGCAGCCAGGGCGTCACGAAGTGGACCAACAGCATTCAGGTCGTCAAGGCTTGGCGGTGTCGAGGGTTGAACCAGTTCGAAAGCGGATAGCTTGAACGAACGGATGTCTGTTCTGCGCCATTCTTCGTCCTTGGACGTGGGCCAGGCTGTGGACTCGTACTGCTCAAAAGCTGCTTTTCGAGCGTCCTTCAGCCATACAGGTTCGCTTGTGACGGATTTTTGAAATTCGCCAAAATTGACTGGCCAAAGTACTTTGGGTTTAGGGGTCGCCACCGCTGTGCTCATCGTCTTACGGGCCTTGTATGCTGCTGTGTTCTGTGTCGGATTCAAAAAGCGGGATCAGCTTTTATCGCTCGGCCAAAACCCCCGAGGCTTTGATATCGTTCAAATCTGGGGGCCAGCCGGCTCAGTTCAGGAAGCGTTCGAAAGCGGGCGATTAGCCCACGGAACCTTCCATTTGAAGCTCAATCAATTTGTTCATTTCCACGGCATATTCCATAGGCAGCTCTTTAACGAGCGGCTCAATGAAGCCGTTGACGATCAGTGTGGAGGCTTCCGTCTCGCTCAGTCCACGGCTGCGAAGGTAGAAGAGTTGCTCTTCACCGATCTTCGAAACCGATGCCTCGTGACCAATCTTGACATCATCTTCATCAACTTCGATGTAAGGATAGGTGTCAGAACGACTTTGAGGGTCGAGAATCAAGGCGTCGCAAACCACGTTTGACTTCGAGCCATAGGCTCCGTCAGCCACTTTCAGGAGACCACGATAGCTCGAACG
>CAMCFM010000120.1 GCA_945874095.1 Candidatus Kuenenia stuttgartensis | reverse complement strand
CAATGCCGTGCCACTGTGATTGGCAATCTGGCCAATCAAGGCTACTCAAACGTTGGTGCACCTTGGACATACGGCTATCACTCGACCACCAGTTACTGGCACATTGCACCTCCCAACGCACGTTCCTGCATGTTCCCACCGGCCCGAAGTGCGACCACGTCAAACAGTCGTCACCCAGGCGGGGTGAATATGACGATGGCGGATGGATCGGTCCGGTTCGTGAAAAATTCGGTCAATATTGTGACCTGGAGAGCGATCGGCACCCGCAACGGTGGCGAAGTGATCAGCTCTGACAGCTATTAATTCGATCCGATTTAAATACAGGAATGGGAGTTTCAGCCATGATGAATTCAATTCTAAGCCGCTATGTCAGCCTGTCGTTTGTCGGGTTCGTACTGTTCATGTCGAGTGGATGTGGGGCCACAAACAACGGTCCTCAAGCGGACTCGAATGAAGCCGAAAAGACTGTGAAACTCGTGCTTGATGCCTGGAAAAGTGGCGAAAAGCTGTCCGATGTAACCATGCGAGAGCCTGGAATTGTCATTAATGACATGGACTGGACGCTGGGCCACAAACTGGTCAGTTACAAGCCGTCGTCAGAAGCCCGTGTGGCTGGCAACGACATGCAATATCAAGTCGAGTTGGAGCTGAAAAGCCCGAAGGGGCGGATTGTCAAAAAGCAGGCGATTTATCATATCAGTACAACCCCGCAGAAGCTGGTTTTGCGGCAGGATGGCTGATCGTCGACCGATTCATTTCCGGATGGTTTGCACAGAGTTGCAAACCATCTTCATTTTCCAATAAATTCCAAGCATCGTGAGACCTGAAAAATGTTGAAGTCCATCAGTCTCCTCTGTTTAGGCTTTTTCACTGCTGGGCCTGAAGTGGATCTGACCAGCACCACGCCCGACCGATCTGCACCATCATTGACAGTGGACCGCGATTCGATGCTGAAAATGCTCGAAAATTCGAAGCGTCATAAAGCACGTCTACCGCTCCCGGAACCGACGTCAAAGGATCGCGAAAATGCAAAAACCGGTACGCTTGGCCTCGTCAATAATGGTCTGATGAGACGCTATTATTTGCCGGCCGATTGGTCGACAGCCGCTTTCCCTGCCCGGTCTCAACAGTCAGGGCTTGTGGATTATGCATTTAAGACAGAACTTTTCTGGATCATTTCCCGGCTCAATAATTGCGCCTATTGTTTGGGCCACCAAGAGGCCAAACTGGCAACGGCTGGTCGCACTGAAGCTCAAATCGCTGCTCTGGATGGAGATTGGGCGGATGCGGACAAAGCTACAAAAGCGGCACGAACTTTGGCCGTTCTGAAGACAAAAAATCCTGATCAGCCCGTTCCATCGGAAATCTGGAAGGATCTGTCCACGAAATATAGCCCAGAACAGCAGGGCGAAATTCTCCTGACGATTGCAAATTATAATGCAATGAATCGCTGGACCGGTGGCTTGAATATCCCTCAGGAAGAGCATCGGGAGTATCAGACGAAACTGGCTCCTGAATCGACCAAAAAGCCGTCCACTGTGCTTGAATCAAGTGGCAAGGCTGGATGGTCAACTCGAAAACTGCCTGATTTTGCAACGTTTATGAGTTCTGTGAATCATCCTGAAAACTCTCCGGGATTTACATTTGAATCGTCAGATACCGAACGTTCGGTAGCATCGTTTCGCA
This sequence comes from Candidatus Kuenenia stuttgartensis, assembly GCA_945874095.1. Lineage (GTDB taxonomy): Bacteria > Planctomycetota > Planctomycetia > Isosphaerales > Isosphaeraceae > QWQI01. The sequence continues at coordinate 8,121 of CAMCFM010000120.1, read as the reverse complement.
GGCTGATTAAAATGCAAGGTACAACTGGAGAAGCACGTCTGAAAAGCTGGGAAGGTGCCACGAAACTGGAATCCGCCGAGGGTGTGAATGTTCCCGCCCTTTTGAGAGGCCAGATTCTCTGGTATTGTGCCCGCCTCGACAACGCCCCTCAGGCTGCGTCAGAGGCCCGGAAAATGTTGAACGAACTGGGCCAGACCGATGCAGATCTCCAGATCCTTGAAACTTTGGACGACCAGAAACTCGATCAGAAAACGCTCAAAGTATTGCAACTTGTACGTCTACTGACGTTGAATCCAGCCTGGGTTGGCGACAACGACATCAAGGCCGTCCAAGCGATTTATGGCGACCGGGCCACAGCCCAGATTGTCGAACTGGCATGCATCGCGGCGGCTGTGGATAGGCTCAAGCCGTAACAAGTGACTGCGTTCAGCGATAAAATACGATCTGATCGGCTCTGTTCGAGCCGTTTGGATTTTTTATTTGAGTTTCTAAATATTGTGGATTGGCTGACGAATCGTTATAAAGAACTGAGTCCAACAGCGGACCTCATCGCCTGAATTCGTATGAATGGAAGACTTCGGATATGCTGAAAATTGAGCAACTGACGAAAATATATCCAGGCGAACCGCCCGTTAAAGCACTTTCTGACATCACTTTAGAGATGGGCGAAGGGCTCTTTGGCCTGCTCGGGCCGAATGGGGCGGGAAAGTCGACCTTGATGAAAATTCTGGCAGGCTTGCTGGAGCCGACATCAGGTAAAGTCACGCTCGATGCATTGGATTTGTCTAATCCCAAAGATCGACTTCGACATTATGAACGGCTTGGATATTTGCCTCAGGATTTCGGCTTCCACGGGCACCTGACCGGCGAGCGAATGCTGAGCTTTTTGCTGGAGCTGAAAGGCGTGACCGGTCCAAGAGGCCGTAAAGCTTTGGTTTCAGAGCTCTTAGAACGTGTCAATCTGGCTCAGGCAGCCAAGCGTAAGGTGCGAGAATATTCCGGCGGGATGCGTCAGAGACTGGGTATTGCACAGGCCCTGGCGGGCGATCCTCGACTGGTGATTGTGGATGAGCCCACCGCTGGCCTTGATCCTGAGGAGCGTCTGCGATTCTATCGACTCTTGTCAGAGCTCGCCGTGGGTCGATTGATATTACTCTCGACGCACATCGTCGAAGATGTGGCCACGCTTTGCCCGAAATTTGCGGTAATTCGCAAGGGTAAACTGGTTGCAATGACCACCCCGAAAATTGCCAGAGAAAATCTCAAGGGACGTATTTTTGAAGGTGTTGTCGAGCAACATGAGCTTGAAAATCTCCGAAACAAATATCACGTCACTCAGGCCATGGTTTATGAGGGTGCCAACAAAGTTCGAATCTATCTGGAGCAAGGCGATGCACCAGAAGGCTTTGAGAGCGTTCCGCCGACCTTGGAAGATGCCTATTTCATTTCCATGAAAAATGAAAGCAATGGGGCGATTGCAACTGGTCTTGAGAATGTCGCTGGAGGTGTCCTTTGAACGTCACTTCCATCAAGCGGGCACTGACGGTTGCGAGATACGAAATTCGCTATCCACAGGCCAAATCGCTCTTGATCGTATGGGCTCTGATGACCATCTTCCTGGCCTGGGCCATGTCAATTGGAGCGGTTCAGATCTCGTCTGGATCAAGCGGAGTGGGTGGCATAAAAGCCCATGTAACCAGCGAATTTGCACAGGCGTTACAAAGTGCTGTGGTGGCCATCATGATCGACGGCTTTTTCTTTGCCGTGCTGGCTGGAATGACGGTCCCTCGCGACTATGAGGCCCGCGTCCTGGATATTGAGCGTGCCAGTGGACTTTCGCCTCGATCGTATGTATCAGGAAAATTCCTGGCTGCCAGCTTTTGGCTTTGCATTATGCTTTGCCTGCAAGTGCTGGGCCGAATCTTTTTTAATCACGTTTTTCCAAACGCCAGCATGGACGAATCACGTGGCCCATTGATTGTATTAAACTACATCCGACCGATGATTTTCATGGTCGCCCCCGGATTAATTTTTAACGGAGCCATGGCATTCTTTCTGGGTGCGCGTACGAAAAATGCTGTGATTGTATTTCTTTCGCCCGTGGCCCTGATCATGGCTTACAGCTTTTTGTTCTCCGAAACACTGCTCAATCGTGTTCCGCCCAATATTCGCGAATTGGTTCGGCTGGGTGATCCTTCAGGCACGGAATGGCTGAGTCAGACCTATCTGCGCGACGACCGTGGAGCCTCATTCTATAACACCACTCCAATTGATTACGAATTGCCATTTCTCGCCAGTCGTGCCGGACTGTTGCTGCTAAGCGTTGGTCTGGTGATGGCATCCGCAAGTCGGTCGATGGTGGAATCGCCTTCCCTGAGCCGATTCAGACTGTTTAGAAAACGACAAAAACAAACAGTTGCAATTGTTCCAGAAGTCACAGCAGAATTTCCGCGAAAGCTCTCTGCATCGATTTCACTGGGAGATCTGCAAATGATAGTCCGTCGGCCGACGTGGCTCGGAAATGTTTATTCTGTAGCCCGCCTGGAATTAAAGAATCTCATGCGTGGGCCTGGTCTGTGGCTGTTCGGGATCATCATTGCATTTGTAGCCACAATCACTGCTGTGATGGAACCGGGACCACTCGATACAACCATACTTGTAACGTCCGGGAATTTCGCAGCCCGATCGTTTCCATTTGTCACGTTATTTACGTGCCTTTTGGCCTTGTTTTATGGAACAGATGCAATGGAGCGAGAACGCTCAGCGCGAGTGGAATCGTTCTTGTTTGGATCACCGATCCGGCTCTCTGCATGGCTTGTGGGCAAGACAATTGCATGTGCCGCAGCCGGTTCTGTGGTGGTGGCCAGCACCTTTCTGGGCATGTGCATTGCCATGGTCTGGCAGGGACAGGTTTGGCCACATGCCTGGCCACTGATTTGTATTTGGGGGTTGCTACTCTTTCCTACATTCTTGTTCTGGGCTTCATTTGTAGCCTTTGCACGATCGTTTACTCCAAACCGGTCGGCAGCATTAGCGGTCGGCTTTGGATTCATGGCGCTCACGTTCTGGTTGAATATTAAAGGCTATAAGAACTGGGCCAATAACTGGTCACTGATTGGCCAGACTGTTGTCTGGAGCGATATTTCCCAATTTGAAATGCAACGTACGGCTCTTGTCTGGAACCGGGTTGGTACCTTGTGTGCCGCCGTGTTTCTGATGACATTTGCGAGTGTGAGATTAAATCGGCTGGAAGTGGATACATTACAGGCCAGGTCAAGGCGCAATTTTCGAACCATTGCGATTCGTTACGCGCCTGCCTTGGTGGCTGCCGTGCCCATGCTTTATATTTCAGGATGGTTGTATCTGGAGCTGCGCAAAGGGCCTGGTGGGGCTGTGGCCCGCAAGCTGGACAAGGATTATTGGAAGCGCAATGTATCCACATACTTTGATGCAAAGATTCCGACTATCGACAATGTGGATTTAAATCTTGTCCTTCAGCCTTCACAAAGCTCGTTTCACTTACAGGGTAAATATACAGTTCGCAACCATCGTGACAAGCCAATCAGCGATTTTCCTGTGACGATTGGCAGGCATTTGAAAAATGTGACCTGGATCTGGAACGAGAAAGGCTACAAGCCTGAGGATCGGGCAGGATTATTGGTCTTCAAAAAGCCTGACGGAACCGAAATCAAGCCTGGAGAATCATTTCAGCTCGGGTTTGAATATGATGGGACTTACCCGGGTGGGATGAGTAAAAACGGTGTCCGTTCGATGGAATTTATATTACCATCAGGGGTTGTATTAACCAGTTTCTCAAATAGCTTTCTGCCAGCGTTTGGATTTAATCGAGGGCAGGGACTGGATGCAGATATGTCGCCTGATGGTCGCGATTATCCTGCGGATTATTACAAAGAAAAAGTCGATGCGGCTTATGGTTCCGGAACGAAAATGAAAACCCGGATTGCAGTGACAGTTCCTCCCGATTTTCAAGCAAATAGTGTGGGTGTATTAAAACAGGTGGTAAAAGAGCTTGATGGAACACGAAAGTATATCTGGGTGAGCGATCATCCAGTATCGATATTTAACGTGGTGGCTGGTAAATGGACGGTGGCCAAGGGCGAGGGAGTTTCAATCTATCACGACCCTCGGCATGCTCTGAATGTTCCTGATATGCTGAAGGGTCTGGAGGCTGCGCGGAAATGGTATGGCGAATGGTTTGGTGTATTTCCGTGGCAGGAATTGAAGCTGAGTGAATTTCCGGGGATGGCGGATTATGCGCAGGGTTTCCCGACGAATATTACATTTAGCGAGTCGATTGGATTTCTGACTCTGAATAAGCCTGATTCCCATGTTGCATTTTATGTGACAGCTCACGAAGCAGCGCACCAGTGGTGGGGCAATCTGCTGGTGCCGGGAGCAGGCCCGGGGGGGAATATTTTAAGCGAGTCCCTGGCGAATTACTCTGCGATTTTATTGATGGATAAAGTGCATGGAGAGAATGCCCGTCAGGGGCTGACCAAGCAGATGGAATTTGATTATGTGAGTAAACGTCAGGGCGATGATGAGCGTCCGCTGGTCATAATTGATGGACAAAGGGCGACGGATCAATCTGTAACATATTCACGAGGTGGATGGGTTTTCTGGATGCTCTCGAATTTGATGGGCCGGGAGAATTTAAATCAAGGGCTTGCGGAATTGATCAAAAAATTCCCTGCCGGGTCAGAAGATTCGCCACTGGTTGAAGATCTGATTGAGATTGTGAGGGTGCACGCGCCTGATAAGCCAGCATTTGACTCGTTTGTGAATCAGTGGGTGAAAGGCTCTGTCATGCCTGATTTGCAGTGGGAGGATGTGGTTCTGACCAAGACTTCTGAGAACGCATATCGAGTTTCCGGAAAAATAAAGAATGCTGGAAGCGGGTCAGTGACAATCGCGATTGCATCTGCAACTGGCGAGCGATTCCCGGATGATAGAAAATCAAAACAATCATCGAAATATCAGGATCTGCGCCAGTCTGTGAAAGTGGAGCCGGGTAAATCGACTGATTTTGCAATTGATACAGCGTTCAAGCCGGAAATGGTTGTATTTGACCCGGATTTTCAATTGCTCTTGAGAGGCCGTGACCGGTCCGAGAAAAAGCTCGCATTGCAACCGTAGGAAGAGGCATTTGGGTGAAGGTGTGCGGATTGATCTCACCCGGATGACCCATTCGCGTGGATTCGTTTTGCTTTCATGGACTGGTTTTGAGTCAATCCATCGACAGCGATGAAGTTTGATTGCGCGGGTGCGAAAAGGCTGTCTTTCCAGTTTCACCTGGGGCAAAACAATTCAAGCCTGATTGGCCGAAGCAATGGCCAGCCGCACTGCCGAAGTGACTGCAATTGGCTGATCCACTGAAGTCAGGCGGAGGTGTGTTCCGTCAGCATAAATATGAACAGTTCCGTATCCGAACCATCGGCCAAAAAGGTGCTGGCGAATGGATAATCCAGAAATGGATGCATTATGTACCTCGTTGACGTTCATAGAGACCAGTCCTGAACGTGTGACTATGCGCATATTTGTGATTGTATTTCGACGTCTCATCAGCATCATCAAAGGGATCAGGGTTGGCAAAACCATCATTGCAAAAAGATAGAATATCGAGATCAAAGTCCCGCTTAAAGCCAGCCCTGGTCGATTTACAAAGTCGTTTCGGCCCGTCACTATGATACCAATAATGGCCATCAGCCAGAATATAACCATGATTCCTGTGATGATCTGTAATGCCACAATCGCAGCAGTCGCTGGCCCGAACTGCATTAAGACTTTTTCGCCTGGATTCAATGTCATCGAGATATAATCGTCGGCAATATATCCCTGATCTTTGATACCATGATCCAGATCCCTATGGTCTAGGTCTATTGCGACTGCTCCCGACCTGGTCTCCACTTCAGGTGATCGCGATGGATCCCGTCTGGGCCTAAAAACTGGCTCTGGCTCTGGTTGTCTTTGAGGTTCTGCCGGAGCAGGCCGTGATTGTTCGAGCCTTCGTTGCGACTGAGTTTCGAGATAAGCACGATAAACCTCATCACCAGGGATCGTGAATTTCCCTGAACAATACGAACATCGCTCGAACGACCCAATTTGCTCGACCCGATTCTTCAATTCAGCATGACAATGCGGGCAGTCAAAAGCAATAAATAATTCGCCCTTAGCATTTTTCCTGAGTTTCATAGGCATTTTATGATCCCCTTCAATTTGAATCTTTGTTTTTTGGTCCAGAGTTCAGTTTTCGGCTCGAATTTCTTCGATATGAAAATCCGTGGCCAAGTCCAAACAGATGGCCCACAGCGGCTGGCAGGGAAAGTTGCATTTCGTTTGGAGATTTTGCATTTGATCTCAATGCAGCCCTCGGCTCATGCAATAGCTGATTCTGAAGCCGATGAGCCATCAGTTCGATGGCTTTACGATCTTTTTCCGAGACATTTGTGAGCTTTGAAAACAGGGAGTCAAGTTCGGTTTCACGAATCTGGTCGGCATGATCGCCAAGGTTCTTTAAAACACTTGAAGCGTGCCTTTGATGCCTGAGTGCGGCCAGACAGTTCGCGGTTTCTGTGTCGATCAACTGTTGAGCAGCATTTAAACCTCCGCGACGCTGCGCCATGTTGCGCTCGACCTGGCTCTTTAAATCGTCAACATTATAAAGCATGACCTGATTGAGCTGGCCAATCCTGTCGTCAAAATCGCGCGGTAGGGCGATGTCGAGAATTAATGCAAGTCGGTATCGACGAGCCTTCTGAATTCTGGCGTAAACGTCCTTCTTCATGATCGGTTCAGCACTCGCTGTCGTGCTCACCACAACGTCTGCATCCACCAAAGCCTGACTTAATTGGTCGTAGCCTAATGCAATTCCTCCAAATTGTTCGGCAAGTTGCTGGCCACGTGCTAAGGAGCGATTCACAACCACCACTCGGCCTGGCTTCAGTCCCATCAAGTGCGTTAATGCAAGTTCAGCCATTTTTCCGGCACCAATAACGAGCACCGTTTTATCGTCGAACCTGTCAAAAACCTCGCGGGCCAGATCGACCGCCACGCTTGCGACAGAGAGTTTTCCGACCCCAAGGCCGGTGTTTTCACGGACCTTTTTACCCACCTTCAAGGCGTGTTGAAATACGGAGTGCAAAATCCAGCCAACACTCTGGGCACTGGCCGCAGTTTGATAAGCGTCACGCACCTGACCAAGAATCTGGCCTTCGCCCAACACCAGGCTCTCCACTGAGCTTGAAACGCGGAACAGGTGGCCCACCACTCCTTCGTCATTGTAAATCGAGATATGGGACTGCAATTCACGCGGATTCAGGCCATGAAAATCGGCCAGAAATTCCGATAGTGCGATACCATTAAGCTTTGGGAGTGCTGGATCAGCGTGTTGAATATCCGTGGCTGAATAGATTTCAACACGATTGCACGTGGAAAGAATAGTAAATTCATAGCCTGGAAATTGGCTGCGAAGCCGGCGCAAGGCTTCAGCCAGCCTCTCAGCCGACATAGCAACAGCTTCACGCAGAGCAGCAGGCGTTTTCGTGTGATCAAGGCCAATCGCGACAAGCCTCACGGAGTTCGGCCTCCCGTAACCCCTCGCGTGGTTTCATCCATCTTTGTTCCACCATGAGCGGTCGGTACAAGCCATCCAACTCCGACCCAGGTGAAGACCAGAAATCCAAATGCAATGCTGGTCAGCCACATCACCCTTTGGCCACGCATTGCAGGCCGAAACCGTGCGTGGAGGAGGGCTGCAAAGACACACCACATAGCGGCTGCGCTGAGGAGTTTAGGGTCTGTCCAGGAAATACCGATTCCCTGCGCCGATCGGCCCATGGTGTAATTCAGCATCACACCAATAAAAAGGCCAAATGTCAGCATGGGAAATGAAAGTGTGATTGCAATACGATTAATACGTTCTGACTGTTCCAGACTTGGCAATGTCAAACCGGTTCGCGATGGCTGCTTGCGTTTCAATCGCCGGCTTTGTACGCCGTACATAAGCCCGGCTGCAAATGCAACAAAGGTGAATACCGCACCTCCCATCAAAAGAATTCCATGTGTCGCACCCCAAAACCGCGCAGGACCACCCCAGTCGGA
>CAMCFM010000119.1 GCA_945874095.1 Candidatus Kuenenia stuttgartensis | reverse complement strand
AGGTGTTATAGCGAATCAGTTCGTTGAGCATTTGTAAGTTCCAGCCATGAATTTTCAGGGATCAATCGAAAAAATCATGGAGTTGGACGCCCCACTTTCAGGGCAACAGCCAATTCTTCGAGGATCGCCAGACGTCCGCCGTAAGTTTTGCGTAGAAGATCTGCTGTAAAGACTTCGGAGGTCGGTCCATAGGCGATCAATCGCTGATTGACGAGCAGGAGTTGGTCGAATTTTTCAGGAACGCTGCGAAGGTCGTGGTGCACGACGACCACGGTTTTACCTTGATCGCGGAGTTCTGAGAGGACTTGAAAAATGGCGTGTTCCGTGGCGGCATCGACACCGGCCATGGGTTCGTCCATGAAATAAAGGTCGGCTTGCTGTGCCAGTGCGCGTGCTAAAAAGACGCGCTGTTGCTGACCACCGGAAAGTTGGCCAATCTGCCTGGATTCAAGCCCTTCAAGACCCATTCGGGCCAGGCATTCGCGCGCCAGTTTGCGCTGAGCTTCCCGGGGGCGACGGAACCAGCCCAATCGGCCGTAAGTGCCCATGAGTACGACATCCAGCACCTGAATTGGGAAATCCCAGTCTACGCTCTCCCGCTGGGGCACGTAACCAACATGCAATCGTTCTTTTTTTAACGGTCGGCCAAAGACTTCCACTTTTCCGGAACTGGCTGGCAGAAGCCCTAGAATGGCTTTGATCAACGTGCTTTTACCTGCCCCATTTGGGCCAACAACGCCCACAAGAGCGGGCTTTGTGACAGCAAAGTCGATGTGCCAGAGCACAGGTTTTTCGCGATATGCCACAGTCAGGTCGTGCACCTCCAGTACGGGAGGCGATGAAATGTCATTTCGGCTCGGTTTCATTGTTTTCTGCAATTCCGCTATCGCCTGATTCATCGAATGGGTCATCCGTTTAATGGTTTAAATGGGCTCGACCGATTTTCGGTCAATGGCTTTAGGTCCTGAGTCATGGCTTGCACAAAAGTGCGCACATTGTGTCGCAACATGCCTGCATATGTGCCTTCCGGCTTCCCAAATGCGCCTGGGGCGTCGGAAAAAAGCGATCCACCGATCCGGATTTTATGACCACGAGCCTGAGCCCCTTCGACCAGAGCTTTGACATTGTCGTCAGAAACACTTGTCTCGACAAAAATGGCTGGAATACGGCGCGAGATGACAAGATCGACCAACTGGTTGGTACGTCTTACGCCTGATTCACTCTCTGTAGAAAGGCCTTGAATGCCTTCCACCTGGATGCCGTAAGCTCTTCCAAAATAGCGGAATGCGTCGTGAGAAGTGACCAGAAGTCGCCTGTCGGCTGGGATTAGGTCGATATCCCGACGGATTTCAGCGTCGAGTTTGATCAGTTCGGCTGAGTAATTCTTAAGGTTGGTCTGAAATTCCGAGGCATGGCTGGGGTCGTAGTCGCAGAGAATCTGGCTAAAAAGCTCGGCTTCGCGCTGCCAGAGTGAGACATCAAACCAGCAGTGAGGGTCAGGCATTCCATCGTCGCGAATCCACGGGTCTGGGAGCTTTTTGGATTCGGCGAGGGTCGTCAGTTCATCGCCCAGCAGGTGCACAGGCTTTTGGTGACCGAGTCGATGGAGTACGCCGATCAATTTGCCTTCCAGATGGAGCCCGCCGGCAACAACGAGATCCGCTCCAGCAAGGTCGCGGACGTCTCGAGGACTGCCTTTGTACATGTGCGGGTCCACGCCTTCACCCATGAGCGAGACGACTTGGACACGCTTGGGCCCGGCAATATTTCGGACCAAATCTGCCACTAGAGCCGTGGTGGCTACCACCTGAATCGGGCGATCGCCGATGTGCGTTTTGCGACTGACTGACGCCTTGCCACATCCTTGAAGAGCGAAGTAAGTGCTACAAGCCAATGTTTTTAAGAGGGATCGGCGATGTTGGCATCTGAGCGAATCAGGCACGGTTTCCACCAGTCAAAAGAGAGTTTTAGGGCGTCCAAAATCTCTGTTTTGATCATACGCTCTCTGGTTTGACCTGTCAAGAAAACATCTGTGGAGGCTGACATGGCCCGGTTTAAAAACGAAAAAAACACGGGCCATTCTGCCCGTGTTTTTATAGGTTGACCATCGAGTGATCAGGTCAGGAGCAAGTGGTGGAACAAGCCTTCATCAGGCTTTTTTCTTAGGCTCTTCCTTCTTGACTTCTTCTTTTTTCTTGGCTTCGACCTTCTTAGGCTCTTCCTTTTTCACTTCTTCTTTTTTCTTGGGCTCTTCTTTTTTCTTGGCTTCTTCCTTCTTCGCAGGTTCAGCCTTCTTCATTTCTTCCTTCTTGGCCGGTTCGGTAACGGCTTTGACAGGAGGAATGTCCTTATCGGTCTTAAGTTTCGGTAAAGTGGCCTTGAGTTTCTTAACACCTTCGTCGGTCACTTTCGTGCCGTAAACGAAAAGTTCCTTGAGGCTGCTCATGCCCTTGATTTTATCCAGGCCAGCATCGGTTACGCCGGTGCCGGCGAGGCTCAGGATCTGGAGGTTTTTCAGATCCTTGAGTTGGTCCAGAGCGGCGTCGCTGATCTTTGTATCGACCAGATAGAGGCGTTCGAGGGTGGCAATGGGCTTGATTTTGGCGAGTCCACCGTCGGTGATTTTGGTGTTGTTCAGAGTCAGTTTCTTGAGGGTTTTGATCTCGGATAGACCATCAAGGCCTTTGTCGTCGATGCCTGAAACACCATAATTGACTGTGACAATGGGCTTGTCACCTTTTTCATCGCGGTCAACACGGCCTCCGCGTTTTTGGATCTCGGCAATCACTTTATCAGTCTGGGCATATGCCAGAGATGATGCGAAGGACAGTCCACAAAGGGCGGCTGCGAAAACGGCTATGAGCGATCTGGGGCGGCTGATCACGATGAGACTCTCCCTGATGGTTGGAACGCGACCTCATATTTAAGGTTGCGATAGATTTAAGGCGGGTTGGATCAAGAGCGAGGGATGAACGTTGCTTTGAGACAGCGTGCATCGACTTTCCAATATCGTAGCGGTATCTCACCTCTAATGAAACCGTTAAGTGGGTCTGACGCAAGAGGTCAGTGCCTTGATTCCGTGGTGACCGCAATCTGATATGATGATCTGAAATGGATCAGGATCCTCAGTTTAGAACTGCCCAAGAGCCCTAAAAAATGCCACAAGAGTTGTTGAAAAAAGCTTTTGCGCAATTCGAAAAAAACTTCGGATCGGCGCCGGCCGTTCAGACATTCGCTCCGGGAAGAGTCGAAATTCTTGGTAATCATACCGACTACAACCAAGGCTTGGTTCTGGGGGTCGCCATCGACCGGTTTACGGTGGTGGTGGGTCGGCCTGTCCCAGGAACCACGGCTACGATCTTTGCAAACGCTTTTGATCAGACAGATGCGATAGACCTTTCCGAATCGTCGATCGATACCGGCCCTGAGGGGGATTGGAGGCGATACACGCGCGGAGTCATCTGGGCTTTGCGTTCGCAATTGCCAACCATACAAGGCTTTGAGGCTGTTGTGATGGGAAATGTTCCACTTGGTGCGGGACTTTCCAGTTCGGCCAGCCTGCAAGTGGCGTTGGGGCTTTTTCTGCAAAAACTGCACGGGCAGTCCATTGAAAATGACGAAGCTCGCATGGCACTTGCAAAACGCCTGAGGAAGGCTGAAAACGGGTTTGTAGGATTGGCTTCCGGATTACTGGACTTTGTCACTGTACTATTTGGCAGAAAAGGAGATGCGGTCTTTCTGGACTGTCAAAACCTGAACGTGCAGAGAGTCCGTTTAGGTCAGAATCCGCCTGCGATTGTTGTCATGGATACATCCACTTCAAGGCGGCTGGCGGATGGGATGTACAACATTCGACGAAGTGAGTGCGAACGGATTGTAGACCACTTTCGTAAGCTCAAAAGCGTGTCGGAAGTTACTAGCCTTAGAGATATTACGCCTGAGGAACTTTCGGCCAACTGGAAATATTTGGACCCAGTGGGGCGGTTACGGGCTCGGCATGTGCTTTTAGAGAATCAGAGGGTCATGGACGGTGTGGCAGCATTGAACTCTGGAGACCTGGCTGCTCTGGGGCTGCTGGTGAGTCGGTCTCACAAATCGAGTATGACAGATTTTCAAAACAGCAGTGAAGCCCTGGACACTTTGGTAGGTTCGGCCCTGACCGCGCCAGGATGTCTTGGAGCAAAGCTCTCAGGCGCAGGCTGGGCCGGTTGCGTGGTGGCTCTGGTGGAGCCTGATCTGGTGGATCAATTCACGCGGTCATGCGCTGCGGGCTATCGCAAAAAAACGGGGCTTGAGGCAGAGATTTACGTGGCTTATTCGGCAGGTTGTTCGGATGCATGAATGGGGATTCAGGAGGTCTGAGTTGTTTGCGGTGAGTTCAATAGAGCCTCAAAAGTGGGATTATCAAGTCAACCCATTGTGACTTCAGTCGGTTCCCGATAAATTGCGTAGTAACCAATAACTTGGTACAGATTGTACTTGAGCCATAACTTGAAATTCCCAAAGGCGAAAACAGACATGAACCGGTTCTTTCCCATAGCGATCATTCTGGGTTGTCTCAATGTCGCAGCACGTGCTGATGAACCTCTTTTTAGTGCCAAAGCGATCACTGCTGAGGGGGCGTTTACGCCCGGTATTGAAGGCCCTGCCACCGACTCTGCTGGCTTTCTTTATGTGGTGAATTTTGAGAAGCAGCAGACAATTGGCCGGCTCTTTCCGGATGGGTCCAAGCCGGAAGTTTACGTCACCCTGCCGGGAAATTCCGTGGGGAATGGCCTGCGGTTCGATCGTCGCGGCAAGCTTTTTGTGGCCGACTATACAGGCCACAACGTTCTTAAAATCGATCCCATTTCCAAGAAGATCGAAGTCTATGCACATGAGCCGAAAATGAGTCAGCCCAACGATTTGGCGATTACACGTACTGGTGTTTTATATGCGAGCGACCCGAACTGGTCGAACAATACGGGCCAGGTCTGGCGGATCGGCCTCGACGGTAAGGTCACACTGGCCGCCGACAAAATGGGTACAGCTAACGGGATTGAAGTATCACCTGACGATAAAACGCTTTACGTCAATGAATCATCACAACGCAAGATTTGGGCGTTTGATATCGAAAAGGATGGATCTTTGACCGGTAAACGGCTGATCAAGGAATTTCCTGACTTCGGGTTTGATGGCATGCGTTGCGATGTGGCAGGGAATCTTTATATTTCACGCCATGGCAAGGGCACAGTGGTGAAGATGACGCCCAAGGGCGACGTGCTGAATGAAATTGATGTGTTGGGCAAGATGCCTTCGAATCTTTGTTTCGGTGGCGAGGACGGCAAAACCGTTTATGTGACTGAGGTAGAGCACAAGCGGGTGGTCTCGTTTCGGGTCGATCATTCAGGCCGGGAGTGGTCACTTTGGAAAGATGGCAAGCCTTGAACGATCGCGGTTGTTTGATCGGGACGGTTCGATTAAGATCAATAATATCTGAAGATTCCCGCCTGAAGGATCAAACATCCGGACCTGCTCGAAATCTCCAAATCCCGCCATCAAAAACCAGGTGCGAAATCGTAAACTGGCTTGAATTTCCCGTATTCCCTTGAGATAGAGGACAACGATGCGATCGAGGTTTTTAATCACGGCACTCGGACTTTTGCTGAGCACGTTTGCCAGCCAGTTCAGCGCCGCCGAAAGTGGAAATGTTGTCAAAAAATGGCAATTTCCAGCCGACGCTGCGGCTTGGACAGCCCAAAATGACCTGACAGTCAAGCTTGGCAAAAACGAGATGGCTCTCACAGTGACGGGTGTCGACCCGCAACTGTCCACAAAGGTGGACGCTCCTGCTGGCTGGAAGACACTTGTTGTCAACGCAAAATTCCGTGGTCAGATCGCGGGCCAGATTTTTTGGACCACCGCCAGCCAGCCAGCGACAAGCGAACAGCTTTCGCGGAACTTCAATGCCCGTGGCAAAAATGAGACGAGCGTTGAATTCAAGATCTATTTCAAGCCAGATTCGGCCATCACAGGCTTGCGGCTTGACCCAACGACCACCTCAAAAAACCCGATCCGCATCGAATCGATCGCTCTTTTGAATGAAGGTCCACCCGAGCCAAAGGCGACGGAAGCCGCTAGCCTGAAAATGCCAGCCGGATTCAAGGCTGAACTGCTTTACAGCGTCCCAGGTCCAGATTACGGCTCATGGGTCAGCCTTTGCCTTGATCCGAAGGGCCGTTTGATCACATCTGATCAGGACGGTAAGCTCTATCGCCTGACAGTGCCGGCCATTGGCTCAAATGACAAGGTCAAGGTGGAGTCAGTTCCCATCGAGTTGGGCATGGCCCAAGGCCTTTGCTGGGCTTTCGACTCGCTCTATGTTGTGGTCAATGGCAAGGGCTCTGGCCTTTATCGTGTGACCGACACCAATAACGACGACGTTCTGGATAAAGTCGAACTCCTTCGGAAGATTGACGGATCAGGCGAACACGGCCCTCACGGGGTTGCCCTTTCACCTGACGGCAAGAGCCTTTACGTTGTCGGCGGCAATCACACGAAGCTGCCGGATCCAGAAAAATCGCTGATGCCACGCGACTTCCAGGAAGATAACCTCCTGCCCCGCATGTGGGACGCCGGTGGTCACGCCGTGGGCATTATGGCGCCTGGTGGATGGGTTTGCCGGACAGATCCTCAGGGCAAGGAGTGGGAACTCTTCTCTGCTGGCTTCCGTAATCAGTATGACATCGCATTCAGCCCTCAGGGCGAGCTTTTCACATACGATTCCGACATGGAATGGGACATCGGTGCCCCTTGGTATCGCCCAACCCGCGTCAATCACCTCTCCGCCGGCAGCGACTTTGGCTGGCGTTCAGGTTCCATCAATCCACCTGCCTTCTATGCGGATAGCCTTGGCGCTGTGGCCGATATCGGCCCTGGTTCACCTACAGGCGTCGTTTTCGGCACGGGTGCAAAATTCCCGGCCAAATATCAGAAGGCTTTGTATGTCGCAGACTGGTCTTATGGCAATCTTTACGCCATCCACCTGAAGCCTGAAGGAGCCAGTTATACCAGCGAAATCGAACGATTCTGCTTCGGTACCCCCCTGCCCCTGACAGACATGGTGATCCATCCCGATGGTGCCATGTACTTTACAATCGGTGGCCGGAAGACTCAGTCAGGCCTTTATCGCGTGACATACACAGGTGCGGAATCCACCGCCCCCGTGCAAGCTGAAGCGGACGCCGGGTCCAAAGCTCGCGACGAGCGTCGTAAGATTGAAGCCCTGTTTACGTCCAAAGATGCTTCCGTGGTTGAAGCTGTTTGGCCTTATCTGGCGAGCGAAGACCGCTACCTGCGGTTTGCCGCACGAACGGCTCTGGAATTCCAGCCAGTTGAGCGTTGGAGTGCTCGTGCTCTGGCTGAAACCAATCCGACGGCACGCACACATGCTTTGATTGCACTGGCCCGTGTCAGTGCGAAGGCCGATCAGGCCAAGATCGTTAAAGCTCTCTCAAGCCTCGACTGGGACAAGCTCAACGATAGAGAGAAGCTCGACATCATTCGTGCCTTCGCTCTGGCGTTCGCCCGTGGTGGTCAGCCTTCTGATGAAACACGTCAGGTGGCCCTGAACTATCTCGACAGGCTTTATCCAACCCGAGACATTCTCCAGAACCGCGAACTCGCGATGCTGGAAATCTATCTGAACGCACCGAACGTCGCTGAACGCACCATGGCTCTGGTGGCCAAGGCTGGTTCGCAGGAAGAGGCTTATCACTATGTCTTCCACCTGCGAAATCTCGACAAAACCTGGACACCCGAAAGCCGTAAGGCCTATTTCGAGTGGTTCAATACGGTAGGTGTTAAGTTCCGTGGCGGCCACTCGTTCAGCCGCTTCATAGCCAACACCAAAACTGAATCGCTGGCCAAGCTTACTGATGCCGAAAAGCTGGCCTTGAAGCCTGTTCTGGAAGCTGCTCCGAAGAACTCCGATCCAGCCGAGATTCCACGAGCCTTTGTCAAAAAGTGGACCGTGGACGAAGTTCTGCCGTTGGTCGATTCTGGCCTGAACGAACGCAACTTTGCTCGCGGCAAGGCTTTGTTTGGTGCGGCCCAGTGCTTCAAGTGTCACATTTTTGAGAATTCGGGTGGAATTGTCGGACCGAACCTGACAGGCGTGGGCCGAAGGTTCTCCAACAAAGATCTGGTGGAGAACATCATCGACCCATCGCGGGTGATCTCCGACCAATACGCCGCCACCATGTTCAGCCTGAAGGATGGACAGATCATCACAGGCCGGATTGCGAATCTGAGTGGAGACAACATTCAGGTCATGACCAACATGCTTGATCCAGGCAGTTTGACATCGATCCGAACAGACTCGATTGAAGAGAGCCTGCCTGCAAAGGCTTCCATGATGCCCAACGGCCTTCTGGACACTCTTTCAAGCGAAGAGGCTCTGGACCTGATCGCGTATCTGAAGTCGGGCGGTAACCCGAACGACGCGATGTTCAAGAAGGAAAAAGCGGAATGAAGTTGCACTTTGTTAAACAAGGCGGCTTCATTTGATTTTCGTGGCCCGCTCTCAATGAGCGGGCCATTTTTTTCATCCCAATCACCATTCTGTAAGACTCTGAATATGATGAAAAACTCACAGGAGACGCTGGTTATTCATAATGCAATCGCAGTCCTGAAAGATCGTTTATTACCAGACGCTTTTATAAGAATCGAAAATGGACGGATTGCCGAGATTTCCACGGAAATTGAAAATTCGTGGCAAGGTGGTAGAAAGATCGATGCCCAACAGGGATTTGTGGCACCCGGATTTGTGGATATCCATGTGCATGGTGGTGGCGGCAGGGACTTTATGGATGGGACGGAAGAGGCTGTGCGAGTCGCCTGCCAAAGCCATTTGAGACATGGTACCACGACGATTTTCCCAACAACTACGACCGGATTGGCGAACGAAATTCATGCCATGATTCGAGCAACCGCCTCAGTAGCAATGTCATCGGTTGATGAATTATTACCAAGAATTCCAGGGATTCATCTTTATGGCCCTTATTTTGCGCCTGACAAAGTAGGTTGTCATAGCGCAGAAGGGCGTAGAAATCCAACTCCTGAAGAATATCATTCTTATTTTCAGACAGGTTTGATCCGGATCGCCACTTGTGCAGCCGAACTTCCGGGCTCAGAAGAGTTTTACAAAGTCGCAAGAAACCATGGATGTCTCATCACTTGCGGTCATTCCAATGCCTCATGGCACGAAATGCAAATGGCATTTGACGCCGGAATGAGGCACGTGGATCATTTCTGGTGTGCCATGAGCAATGTAGCATCACTCAGAGCACGTTTTGGAGCACCCATGCAAGCCAGCATGGAGCAATTTGTGCTGATGAATTCTCAGATGAGCACAGAAGTGATTCCCGATGCTGAACACCTTTCAGCGGAACTTCTGGAATTTGCATTTCGGATGATTGGTCCCATCCGGCTTTGCCTCGTCACGGATTGCAGTCGAGCTCTTGACATGCCAGCAGGGCCTTACAAATTTGGCAATATTCATACGGGTTCCGAGTTTCAGAGTTCCGGGAGTGTGGGTCTGGCGCCGTCCGGCGGATTGGCGAGTTCCGTAAAGGGTATGGACCATATGGTGAGGGTCATGCGCAAATCCACCTCAGCAACACTTTGCGACATATTCCAGATGGCATCTCTGACACCCGCCCGCCTGACAGGTCTGGAGGATCGCATCGGAAGCCTGGAAGTTGGTAAATGTGCAGACCTGCTGATCCTGGATCAGAATTTAAAGCTCAAAAACGTGATTCTTGATGGATGTCTGGTCGGCTGAACTTTCATTT
>CAMCFM010000118.1 GCA_945874095.1 Candidatus Kuenenia stuttgartensis | reverse complement strand
TGGCTTTTAGCGTGATGGCTCTGAGTCGTGATATTTCGAAACATCTTTGAGAGCCTCTCGCTCAAGGCAGGTTATTGAACCCGTAGTCCAAAAATTGTTTATCCTTTTGTAACGTTTCATCGGGTTGGGCACAACACCGTTATGAAATTAAAATGAGCAGGCTGAAGAGAATCGGGCCTGTAGAGGTTATCCCACTTGATCACACAAATGGATCTAAACGGAGAGTTTTTCTGGTGCCAATCGACGGGTTTTCCATCGGATTTCAGGATCGGGCGATAGTCATGGCAATCGCTTCTTTCAAGCTCATCGGATGAATTGGGAAGACTTTTAAAGCACGGTGATCCTGTACTACTGTAGGATTTTTGAGCCCTTCAATCAGGTGTCGGCCGACTTCAAAACTCGATCGTTTGACGAGTGTCAGCCAAAGGCTTGAAAGATAAGGCGTGAGGACAGGGACATAAATCAGCCAGCGTCTGAGTCCTTTCTGGCGAGCGTATTCACGGATAATTCCGCCATAAGTGGTGACGTCCTCAGATCCGATCTCGAAAATCTGACTTGGGCCTGGTGGTAAATCTTTTGCTGCCATGAGGTAAGACAGGACATCGTCGACAGCGATAGGCTGAGTGGGGGTCGTCAGCCATCGTGGGCAGAGCATGACCGGCAACCGATCAGTGAGAGTCTTTACAAGGTCAAACGAGATGCTGCCTTCTCCGATGACCAGTGAGGCACGAAATTCGATGGTCTCTACGCCAGAATCGAGGAAAATCTTGCCGACTTCATGGCGACTCCTCAAGTGAGGTGAAAGCCCTTCTGTATTGTCGTCGCCCAGACCACCGAGGTAAATGATACGCTTGACACCGGCGTTTTTAGCGGCTTCTGCAAAGTTGATCGCAGCTTGCCTGTCCTGCTTCTCGAAATCTTTCGAGCCCGACATCATGTGGATCAGATAATATGCTGTATGAACACCTTGCATCGCTTTCTCAAGCGATGGCCGGTCCATCACATCGCCCTGAACCACCTCTGTGGATTTTTCCACCAAATCTTTTATCTTCGCCGTATTGCGAGCAAGGCACCTTAAAACCACGGGTTCTTTTTCAAGTAATTTCAAGAGCCGACCACCGACATAACCACTTACTCCTGTTAATAAAACAGCCTGCAATTTCGATTGACTGTGGTCGATTGATTCGATTGGCTCCATCGTCTACCTCACTTCACCGTGGAGATTCCAGTTGCCTTATGCCTACTATAATATAGTGATTGCGATTGCCAGAGAATAATAATCTGGGCATTGCCTGGAAGATTGAGGAATTCATGCTCCGGTTACGAGCTCCATCCGATGATTTGATACGGGAATTCCTCTTGCAGCAAGGAAAACTTGGATTCTCTTACGATTCCGTAGGATACTCCTCCCATACTCCACCTGCTGACTTTGTGGTTGACTCGACACGTATCAAACTTGGTGAAGGTGAGCAGATTTACCGACTTGCTGTAGAAAGTCTGAAGAATTGGGATCAGTTTAAGCTCGGCTGGGTTAAGGTTCAACCCTCTCAAGTCCCGATTCAGGTGGGAGAATCTGTCGCAGTTGTTGCTCGTGCGATTGGATTGGTTTGGATCAACGCCTGCCAAATCATTTATGTAGTCGATGAATCAGGCCCCGTCAGCCGATTTGGATTCGCTTACGGAACCTTGCCAGACCATGCGGCAATCGGAGAAGAGCGTTTTTTGATTGAATGGAATCATGAGGATAACAGTGTCTGGTTTGACATACTGGCATTTTCAAAACCAAGGCATTTTCTTGTGAGACTTGGGTATCCGATTGTTCGACTCACGCAAAAGCGATTTGGTAGAGAATCGACCAATGCGTTGCTCAAATCTGTTATGAATCTTAAAAAATCCTGAAATCAAAACGCACAAAAAATATCAGGGATAAATCGAATTTATCCCTGATATGTCCAAATCTATAAATGTTCTTTTTCGAAAT
This sequence comes from Candidatus Kuenenia stuttgartensis, assembly GCA_945874095.1. Lineage (GTDB taxonomy): Bacteria > Planctomycetota > Planctomycetia > Isosphaerales > Isosphaeraceae > QWQI01. Next base: position 7,899 of record CAMCFM010000118.1, on the reverse strand, counting down.
CAGCCGACCAATTTCTGGCCCAGGTGACGTCTCCACCAAGCTCCGCCTACCACAGCACAGACGGCTGCAATCGCGGTCATCACCACGCCCTGACTGCCGCCTTCGACAAATCCATAGCTGTGAAGACCGACCCCAAGCACAAAGTTCACGCCATACCAGGCCATCATCACGCTCATGAAGCAGACGACCGAAGATGCCACCAGCCCGAACGTGTTCACCCAGCCTGCGAATCGGCCGTGCAGAGGCACCAGATAGACCAGCAGTACGATCAAGGCCCAGACTTCCTTTGGATCCCATCCCCAGAATCGGCCCCACGAATAGTCAGCCCAAACTCCGCCCAGAATCGTTCCAGCAGCCACCAGCAGAACTCCGACCTGCATGGCCCTGTAAATGAATGTGGAAAGTGGCTTGATTTTGGCCGCCGTGTTCATCATCGAACGCTCACGCGGCGATGTAGGTTCCATAGCCTGCGTCGATGACTTCCGGATCTGATCCACCAAATTCGCAGCCTTTGATTTCACCACCTTGGAAGGTGGTTCCATCACAGCCGTCGTTCCAGCTGCGTTAGCCTGCTTAAGTCCTTCAGACTGAGCAGATTGCAGCGATTCAGCCTCGGCTGAATCTTCCTCAAATTCCACCGCCATATTGACCACGCCTGCAGCTTCATAGGAGCGGAACAAGGCTCGGGCGATCAACTCTCCCAAAATCGACGACACCGATGCCACAACCAGCATCATTCCTGCAAGGGCCGTCAAGAACGATATGTAATAACCGGTTTCAGAGGTCACGAATTCGCCAGCTTTGCCTGTCACTGCCAGGTATCCGAACAACCCGATTGGGAGGCCTGCCAGTGCAGGTGCAATCAGTTGAGCGAAGCCCGGGGATCGTCGGTAAGTGGCTGTCAGGTAATAACCTGTGGCAAGAAGTCCAAGTCCGAGTGCCAGCGCAAATGCGGCATAGCTTGAAACGATCGTCAAAACGTGGATCGTCAGCCAGTAGTTGGACCGAAGGACCGGTTGCAGGCTGCGAATCTCAGGGTCGAGCAATGAGACGTTGGCCGCCAGCAATGTGGCCATCAATGCAACACCTGTTGCGGCAGTGGCTGCATAAATCTTGCGATAGATCAGCTCCAGAGCCAGCCCCAGAACGGCAGTGACAAGGGCAACCCAGATCACGGTTTCGTACATGTTAGTTACGGGTGCCCAGCCTGAGATCATGATCCGCAGGTAGAATCCATAGATTTCAAGTAGAATCCCACCGATAAATGCTGCCATACCAACCAGATAAGTCGCTTTGCCAAGTTTTGCAAAGAGGCCACCCGACTTCTCGCCAATACCTGTGAAAACCAGGCAGAAGAGCAGGAAGAAAAGTCCTGCGCCGTAGATGGTCGGGGCTTGAAAGAACGGTGCAAAGCTATTGAAGTGGGTTTCACGGGCCAGGCTTGCAACGGATGGATACACTCCGACACCTTCGCCGAGTTGACGGGCGGCGGTTGAGAAAGCCAGTGCCGTAGAGTTACTGATCTCGCCCGTCTTGCTCTCCTGTGCCTCAGCTTCCATCTTGCGGAAGGCTTCACGCATGGTCTTGGCCTTGTCGGCTGCAAATCCGGCAGATGCCAGTTCCGCGTCGTCGGTTTCCATGATGGTGTTGAGCGGGATCCACGGAGACTTGCCAGAGAGCCAAATGCTGTACTTCTTGTCGAAGTCGGGCTTGGTTCCCGGCATGGCCCTATCCGACTTCGGAATGTCCTCGAAATAACGATCAAGCGCCTCGGCAGCATCACGCTCTAAAGGTGTCATGGCCGTTTCCTGACCATCAATCGCTTTTTTCAGGGCCTGAGAGGTGAACTTCAGATAGGCTTCCGACGATGGACGTGGCATGACCGTATAAATCGGGCTTCTGCCCAAACCTGTACGATCTCGAATCCCTGTATAGTGAACCAACCGGCCACCGGTCTCATACGCCCGATTTTCCACTTCGGAGAGCTTGGTCGGCGTTCCACCCATGCCCCCACCGTTCTTTTTGCCCACCAGATTCCGGAACCAGTCTTTGAACTCAAGGCTACGACCGTCGACCATCACCTTAGAAGATTCCAAGTCCTTTGGAGTCATCCATTTGGAGCCAACATCAAGCTTCTTTGAGTATGATTCCAAAACAGTTTGATGGGCTGCGGGAAGTTTCGCTGTCGCGAGTAGATTTTTAAGTGAGTCGTGTGTGATGATTTCGTCTTTGACGAGCGTTTCCAGGGCCGACTTGGCGGCAGCGTCTGTCGAGGCATCGGCGGCAGCGGCCTTTAAGGCTTCGCGAATCGACTCAGCCAGAAGCTTTTCCTTGAGCGGTACAAACTCGGTCAGAATAAACGGCTGGTTATCCCAAAAGTCGTCACGGTTAGGCATTTGCCAGTCGATAAATGCGGCCACAGGGCCCCATTTTGTGACAGTCCCATCAGGGCCTGTCAGCTTGATCGTCTCGCGACCAAAAATCTGCTTGACTTCATGGCGTGCCACAGTGTCCAGAGGCTTGATTCGGCCTGCCTCCATCACTGCCACCTGGCCGAGCGTTTTGGCAAAGTCCTGGGCATTTATCTGAGCGGGCACCGTGGCCCAGACCAACCCTGCCATGCCCAGAAAACAGGCACGGAAAAGTGAATGTGAACGACTCATGATCATGCTCCTCATATCAATTGTGAGCGACGTGTGTGTCATCATAATGTGGGCTCCACTCGAGGTCGTTTTGAACTGCCCTGACCAGCGGATTTGGAAACTTCTGACTTCGTGGAACGGCCCTTGAATGCGCCGCTTCTCATGTAGAACTGAAGGAAAATACCGATCACAATGATCAGGCTTCCCATGTACGTGATTCCCCAGACGCGGTCATGCCGGACCTGAAAAACCGAGATAAAGTCGCCAGTTCTCCGGCCTGACTCATCTGTCGCCGGGATATAGTTCGATTGGTAAAACGTATAGCCTCGCCAGATCAGTGGATTGTTCATTGAGATTGTGATCGGCTTGCTCTGAACTTTCTCTTTCGCGTCGGTCAGCTCAATCTGGCTCTCAAAGCTCGATGCCTGTTCTGTCCCAGGATCGACCCCTGCTTCGAAGTTCACCAGCTTGATTTCAAAGTCCAAATCCATCCGGTCCACATCATAGGCTACCTCGTAAAGGTCCGTACCCAGGCGAACTGGCTGGTAAAGTGGCTTCAGGTCAGGCGAACGACGCACCCAGAAGTCTTTGGTCGTTCCGGCGACCGTCATCTTGCACTGGATGGCAGGCAGGCCGTTGCCTTTTTGACCGACAGGCAAATTGGCAGGGACGTAGATCAGCTTTTCTGCACCGCTAGGCAGGAAGTCGTCCACGCGAAGTTTTCCAGCCATACCTCCACCACCACTGAACGCCTCGATCGTCTCGCCTTTTTTCAGTTCGGCGGCTTTGCGGAATCCTTCACGACCAAATACACGGTAATAGAGTTTGCCATCACCTGTGCCCAACACTTCCACATATCCGAACGATCCCGGAGCACGTGGCCTTAGGTAAGACACTCTGGCCAGTTGAGTTGCGCCTTTTGAGGCATCTCCCGGAACCAATGACGGAGCCTGCACCAGGTCGGGCCATCCATAATGGTCAGAACCAGGGCCGTCGGCTTTGGAAATTTTAAACCTGACGATCCCGATCTCAGCCTCGCCTGTGGCGTTAAACAGAATGTCGTTGCCGCCAGGGCCGCCGTTCTCGTTCAGGCGGGTCGGCATTCTCAGGACGATTTCGCCTTCCTTACTGGGAAGAAACTCGACGGTCAGATCACTGTCCGGCAATGTCTCCTTGCGCGGTTTGCCGTCCACTACCCAGTCAAACGTTCGTTTCTTGCCTGATTTGTCCTGATAATGCAAGCGTGCTGTACCATCAGGAGTTGTGATTTTCGGAGGATTGAGGAAGTCAGCGACTTTCTCGGCCACTTCGGAATCGTCTTTTGAAATGTATTGAAAAGCGATCGTCGCTGGGCCAGCATTCTGCGCGACCCGGCCGAATCGGGCATCTGCCTTCAACCATCGGCCCACGCTGTCGCTCAAAATGTCTTGAGCTTCAATTTGGTTGGGCGCGTTGATCAAAAGGTGAGCGTCGATCATCGGAAGTCCGTCAGCGATGGATTCGTGAGCGAACTTGGGCTGAGCTTCAGGAAGAAATCCTACGACTTCGAATTGGAACGGATCGTTGGGCCGAGTTACTTTTTCGGAGCGGCCCGGCTTCCATGGAAATACGCCTGGCTTGATATCAAGCTCGTATTCCTGAAGGGCAACGGTCTCGCCTGCATCAGACTTCTCAGGAACACGTACACGAATCACAGGCTGCTGGGTGCGGATCAATTGACGTGAAGATTCGCCTTCGGAGAGTCCCACCTGGCCGTCGTCTGTAAACTTCTGGCTGATGAACGATCCGACGATCAAAGTCAAAAGCCCCAGGTGCGTGATTACGAAGCCAATCTGAGTCTTCTTCCAAGGGTAACGAATGCTGGCTGCACAGAAAATATTTGTAAACAGGAGGCAGTTTACAATGTAAAAGATCGGGCTTCTGTAAACGTATGCCCTGGCAGCTTCTGTGCCATACCACGACTCAAAAAAAGTCGCGTATGCCAGAAGTGCAGAAAGCGACGTAAGGCTGAAAACAGCCAGTTTCAAAGATGCCAGAAAGCGGTAGACACCTCGTGCTACAGATTGTCTTTGTACAGCAGGAGTTGGAACAAGCTCAGGTGCTGTGTTGGATTCGTTGGGAACGGCTGTTTTAGGTGATTTGGCCATGTTCGATCATTCAAAGAGTGGCCCGGGGGCGATGGATCAGTCGTTCAACAAGGGCGGGAACAACTATTACAACATGATTGTAGGCAATTGATCAAGACACAACCAGTTCAAGACGTTCAGTATCACCGATTCACTCAACCATTTTCGAAGTTTGTGGGTGGATAATTCAAGGCAAAAACCAAACGCATTTTAGGGCATGAGCTGATGCCATTTTGCCCGCATGATCTCCAGACATTCTTCTAGAGGCAGGACTTCAAGATAGACTCCGTCGCGCTTCAGCAGCCCAAGTCTCTGGAGTTTGTCAATCGCATCCAGATTCTGAAAGTCGACGTCCAGATCTCCGTTGTTACGAAGAAACTGCTCGACCCTCTGATCAAGCATCTCGGCGTCCAACCGTTCGCCCTGACAGGACGCTTCCCACAAGATTCGCAAAGCCAGAAGGCTTTCAAGTGACTCCTGCTCGCAAGCCATTTCCATGACTCGGGTGACACATTGCCGATTGTTCGCAAGTGTGAGATAGAAAAGGTTTGAAATCATTTGGTGGGTGTGCTTTAGCTTCGCATTGCGAAATCCTGCAAACGACTTCCAGCCTGTCGAGACAGAACCCGTCAGAACCGCGCCCAGTACGAGCGGATTGAGCCACGATGCAGCCATCGCGATTTTCATAACGACCGTTGGGACTCCAAGAAAAACGGGTGATGCGATCTTGAACCGGTCCATCAAAGGCATTTTCAGCCGTGTTGCCTGCTCTGGCAGATGCATCTCCAGTTCGCGAAATGCCACATCCTTGAAAAGGCGGAGGTAAATCCGGTTCGCCCGGATCAATGGTCCAAGCTCAAGCCCTTCCCGAAATTTCACCATCACAATCAGCCAATGCCAGCCAGAGTGCTGCTTCATCTCGAACTGAAAGCCCTTGCGCCATGATCGTTTAGGGCGTTCCACCAAGCATTGGCCGCAGCCATAGACCCGAATCTCTTCAAATACCTGAAAATTTGGCTCGTACTGTAGGCGCTGATCGTTTTTGGTCCGAACAGCATGCTCAACGGTATCGAATTCCACCTTCTGGAAATTGGCCCGACGAGTCGCCTCTTCAAATTGACGGATAAAAATTTCCTGACGACTCGCCTGATCCTCAGCCTGAACCGTACCAAGATTCCCATAATCGATTCCGTCGGGATCAAACGGATCATAAAGCTCGCCCACCAAATCCCAGTTCCAGGCCATCTGGGCTCTCTGGAGGCGAGACATGGTGTCGATCACCCTCGACCAGAGTAACCGGAGTGGATCGGTGGGTTGATAATGATGTAAGAATAGAGCCTGCAAGGTCCTACGAGAAAGTGGAACGTGCCTCTGCTTACCGAATAGTTGCGTCCCCGCTCGATGTTCAGGAGGTTTCGAGGAATTTTCAGTCGGTTCAGGCATTTGGGACAATCTATGGGATGAACTCGCGAAAGAATCATCTGGAGCTTGACTTGCGGAGTGCGATTCAGTCAAGACCTGGGAAATTCCGAATCGTAGAAAATTTCCGATGATTTGCAGGAACATCGCGGAATTGATCTTAATCATCTGGCCAATTCCCTTTACTATAGGACATCAGGCAGTGGATTGACAAAATCAAAAAGGACGACCTCGCTTTTCAATGGACCACGAAACCCCCGTCAGGCTGGGAATTATCGGCCTCGGAAAACTCTGGGAAACACGCCATCGTCCTGCCCTGGAGCGAATGAGGGACCGGTTTCGCGTTGTCACTGTCTATGATCAAGTCCTCGAACGTGCCCGCCGGACCGCCGCCCAGATGCGCTGTCGGCACTCCGAAAGCCTTGCTGGGCTGATGGATCCACACGCGATTGATGCTGTTTGCCTGATGGCTCCTCAATGGTTCGGAACGTTTCCCATCGAGCTTTGTGCCAAGCTCCAGCTTCCAATCTATTGCTCCGTACCAATCGTCAATCTGAGCGATGCCGAGAGAATTCAATCCCTTGTGACAGATAAAGGCCTGCAGTTCCTCCCTGAAATGGCCCGTCGTCACTATCCAGCTACCAAACGCTTGCGCGAGGTGATCGAAACCCGCCTGGGGCCAGTCAGGATGATCCTCGGGCAAACCCGGGTTGCCGCATTCGATCGCTATGGTCAGCCCGGGCCGACCTCTCAAAATGCCCCCGTCAGCCTGAAAGTGGATCCGATTTACTTTCTGCTGGACTGGGCCCGTCATGTGATTGGTGAAGATCCCTCGTCGATCGTTCAGGCTGAGGCTGCCATCGCCCCCCACCTCGAAACTTCGGCTCCGGAGTGCGACTTCCATACCATGATCCTGCGATTCCCAAAAGGGGCCGTGGCTCAATTGACTTGTTACCGGCATCAGCAAAGCGTCTGGGGCGATGCAACCCGCATCCCGCCCGGCCCTGGTTACCAAATCTTTTGCGAACGCGGCATGGCGTTTCTTGAAATGCCTGACTTCATCCGCTGGCACGACTCCACCGGCTATCATGAAGAGCGGCTCCCGATGTCACCCTCCGTTGGCGAAATTCTGAACGACCAGTTCTATCAGCTCGTTCGAGGTCAGAATCCGGATTGCCCCAACATCGACGACGTTCTCGCCACCGCCCGAATGCTCTCCCGCATGAATTGATCACGAACACTCACCCTGAAACCGTTTTAATTATGAATCACCAGAATAACCAATTCGATGTTGCTCCATTTCGTGCAAATGCATTTTGTTTTATGGTGGTGACTTCTATCATCCTGTTGCCTCTCATCATCGGCCTGATTTTATTCAATGGCCCAATCCATCAGAATTCAGCCACATATGATGAAGTCACTTATTATCGGCTTGCAATGGACTGGTGGAAGACCGGGGCTGATGAGTCGATCTCGCGTATGGGTTCTCCCGTCACGTTCTGGAAATGGCAGAGCCTGCCAGCTTTGATTTGGCTTGAATGGAGTGGAGAATTAAACGATCTCCATGAGCCAATCAATCAATTACCAACACTTTTGCCAGTCTTTCGATTCTCAGCTCTCTGGATCTGGCTATTAGGCTTATGGGCCGCACAGTTTTGGGCATGGAGATTAAATGGCCCCAAGGCCGCGCTTTTCACAGGAATTTGTTATGC
>CAMCFM010000117.1 GCA_945874095.1 Candidatus Kuenenia stuttgartensis | reverse complement strand
ACCACATGACGAGTGATCGGCCAGGTCTTCCCCTCATCATCTGAAAGGCTCAGGGCCAGACTCCAGCGACCATCGGTAAGATCGTTGTAAATCATTAGCCAGGCACCACTTTGAAGCCGAATTGTGTCCACGCCGGCACCAGGGTTGGGCAGTTCTGTGGAAGTGACCTGCGACCAGGTTTCGCCACCGTCTTTCGACTCCGCAGTCCGGATCCGGTTAAACGGGCCGTTGTCCCTCATATAGGAAACGACGGTTCCATCCTTACGCTCGACAAACGCTGGCTGAATGTTCCCCAGACCGATCATGGCTTGAGATGTTTTCCAAGTCTTGCCCTGATCGTCCGTGTAAAAAGCCAGGCCAGCCGAGTATGTGTCGGTGTAAAGCGGTAGAAGCCAGCGGCCGCTTGAAAGCACGACAGGGCGAACCCGAGGCATCCATCCAAGCCTTTGATAAAGCTCGTTTTTCGAACGCTCCGTGGTCACCTCAATCAGCTTGTTCCAGCGCGGGACAGCCTTCGCCACCACATCCACTTTCTGGGCCTTGATGGCGGCTGCAAACTGGTCGGCAAATTTTGAAGGTGTCACGTGCGAAACGCCTTCACGAGACCAGACAGGGGCCTTGCCAGCCGTCTGGAAATCTTTGCTCACATGGTACTTAAGCAAAGCGCCTTCCCATTGGTGGTCGAGAATTGTCGGATACCAGAGCCAGAGTTCACCATTGGGGGCCGCAAAAATCGCCGGGTTACAGTCTGGATAACCAGGCGTATCCGCAAGTTCCATCCTGGCTGACCACTTCTCATGACCTTTCTGGAGCCTGTGACCAACGATCCGGACATCGTCCGACTTCCGTTCACCATGACCTGTATAATATGCCAGAATCAAGTCGCCGTTAGGGCATTCAGTCACACATGGAGCATGGTTGTGAATGTCCTTCTCACGACCAAAAACAGACGTATGAGTGATCCCAGGCGCGTCAGCCGCTTTGACAGACTGACCTACCAGAAATACCAGAAATAGTGCGATTCGTTTGATGCTGAACATGATTTAAGTGAAGTTCCCGAGTCATATGATGATGATGCCGATCTTGAAATCTCCCAGAAATCCTAGTTTCGGGTTTTTCAAGAGCAATGCAAGCAAAATGTTAAAACAATTCACAAATGAACACTCTACGACTCAGCGTATATCGCCTAGGCTACCCAAGGTTCGTGCGGCAGGTTTCCTGAAACGACATTGAGCGGGTCAGCAGATGGCTTTCAAAAAAACTCCGCTTGGCGATTTTCGGTCTTTGTGTTACTAATTCGATCAAATCAGGAACTTCATCAACGATTTCAGAGCGGGATGGACCAGTTTTCGAATTCAACGAGGATAAATCCGTCGCTCAACGAAGGAACGCAAGTCGCACTCATACAATGGCATCGGCAACTTCGGCAATATCTTCTGCCAGATCAACCTTGAATTCAAAAAAATCCGTCTCGACGGGTCCCACTCAGGCTCCAGATTCAGCCAGAGTCGGTCCATGGAATCCGATGGGTTTGGTCACGGTTTGGTGCTTGATCTGGCTGATTCAAGTCAGTTTATGCTGGGCCACAGGCTATCGGGATCTCAAATTACGACAAGCAGTGGAAAAAGGTGTCGTGCAAATCGAGTCGCGTGAACGGCTGAATCACGATCCATCGGTGATTTCATCGAAGCGGGAATCACAAAGATCGACAGCTCCGTTCTGGCGAACCCTCTGGCAAATCAGCGACTTTGGCCTGGAACCGTTCGCGCTTTGGTTCCGTCTCTGGGCCATCCCTCTGGCCGTTTCCGCATCAGCATTGATCGGAGGCCGATTGATTCAAACTGATGAAATTCGCCCCAGTGTCGCTCTCTGGATGATTCTTGCATTGCCCAGACCTGCCATGGAACTCCTCTCGGCCATCAGCAACAGTCATTCTTCAAATAAAATTGGCTTGAATCTGATCCTCCCCAGTGGTCAGTTTCCAGCCATTATGTTTCAATCGCTGGCCCAGCTTGACCTCTTCTGGATCGCCTCGATGATTTTCACCGTCATCGCGATTTCCAGATGCAATCAGTTGAAATTGCGGCAAGTTGGTCTCGCCTGCATCGCAATCACATTGCTGGAATGGTCCGTTAGGGTTCTATTTGGCCTGATTGTCGGTGCTGGGATTCACGAAACCCTGATCCCTGCCGAGCCATTTCAAGTTGGGAAAGGCCCAGGCCCATGATCCTATTGAAATCAATCCTGAAATATCATCCTGATATCGTCGCACTCTCGAAGATCTGGAAATTGAATTCACCATGATACGCTGTCTCATCGCCTTGATTATGATGATTGTGATCAGCGCAGCCGCATGGTTTGTGCCTCAAAGCAGACTTGTCCACATCGACTGGCGACTTTTTCCGGAACCGACCCGGATTGTTGAAGTCGAACCGGTCTCCAGCCAGTCGATCACCCAAAAGATCATGGCACCTGGTCATTTGCAGGCCGCTCGTGAAACTCGAATTATCGCTCCATTTTCTGGTGCGATCACCGAAGTGCTTGTGACAGAGGATCAAGTCGTTAAAGCTGGTCAGATTTTAATACAACTTGATGACAAGCCGTTTCGAACAGCCCTTGATGGAGCGAGTCGTCAGCGCGATTCAATTCGTGAAATGTACGACGCCACACGGACCCAGTTCGGCGGTATCGAAAAACAGATCAAACAGTGGGAAACAGCTTATCCTGAAGGCACAAAGGCCCCTGCAGAGCTGATCCAGTTACGTGAACAATTGGAAAAACTCAAGAAGCAGGCTGAAAAGCTGAACGCCGATTATCAGGCCTCTGTGGATTTAGCCAAGAGCCATCAGGCTAACATCGAAAAGTGTACGATCAAGGCTCCTCATAATGGTACAATGACACAGATTCATGCCACCAAAGGCGACATGATCGGCCCGATGCCTCAAGTCTCTGCGCCGGCCATGGGTGGGATGTCGAGCCCATTTGATTTTAATTCACCAGCAACATCGGCATTAATGACAGTCTCGCAGACGGATCGGCTCATCGCCAAAGCATGGGTCGATGAAACCGATGTGGCAGAATTAAAAAACGGCCAGTCAGCACAGGTTTCCATCCAGCAAATGAATATTGGCGGAGTGATCGAGAAAATCGCTTCCACAGGACGCCGCCAGGGTGAAGCCATCGTTTTCGACACCGTCATTGCTCTTCAAGTACCGTCGCATCTCGCTCAGAATTTGAGGGCTGGCATGTCGGCGATGGTCGAGATGGCAGTTCAGACCCGGTCAAATGCAATGTCTGTGCCGGTTCAAGCCGTTGTCCAGAGACGAGCCAGAGATATCTCGATAGGCCTGAAATCGGCAGATTCAAATGCAACCAGCGACGCCGTTAAAGCCCCATTAAAAACAACGGAAAAGTCTGATCCAGCCAAGCTTAATGCAGATCCTATGCGATTTCTTCGAGTCGTTTATGTATTAAGAGCGAACCAAGCCGTCGCTGTGCCTGTTGAAATTGGGATCTCTGATGAAGAACATGTGGAAATTCTCAGTGGACTCGAAAAATCAGATCTGGTCGTGACTGGCCCGTTCCATGAACTTGATCGACTCCTCGACGATACCCCAGTACAAACCAACTTGCAATCGAATCAATCCGTGTCTGATGCAACTCGATTGGCCGGCTCAAAGACTCAGGTCAAAACCGAGGTTCGCAAATGAAACCTCACCTTGCCAGCCATTCTCTTGATCCTGAAGCACTGATCCATCTCGATTCCATTCGCAAAACATACCGCATGGGTCAGACAGATGTTGAAGCCCTTAAGGGCGTGAATCTGTTGATTAAATCGGGTGAATTGGTCGCGATTATGGGCCCTTCCGGGTCAGGTAAGAGTACTCTATTAAACATACTTGGATGTCTTGATGTTCCCAGTTCAGGTGTTTTTCAACTGGCTGGCCGCGACGTTTCCCAACTTTCTCAAAGCGAGCTTTCTGTCGAGCGTGGACGCCGTATTGGCTTTGTCTTTCAGAGTTTCGAACTACTCGGCCGTCGCACAGCCCTTGAAAATGTCGAACTTCCACTGATTTATCATGGCATTTCTCGAAGTGACCGCCGCCGACGCGCAGAATGGGCTCTGGATCGAGTCGGATTGACGGGCCGTGCTCATCACAGGCCCAATCAACTCTCCGGCGGTCAGCGTCAGAGAGTCGCCATCGCGCGTGCCCTGGTGCATAAGCCAAGCCTGATTCTGGCCGACGAGCCGACAGGCAATCTTGACACCTCCACAGGCCTTGAAATTCTTGATCTTTTCGATGAGTTGAATTCTGAAGGCCAGACGATTTTAATTGTCACTCACGAGCCTGAAGTGGCTGAAAGATGCCGCCGGATCGTGAAAATACGAGATGGACTGATTATCAGCGACGAACTCGTCTCAAAATACAGCTTGAATTGCAAGCCATCCGATACAATCTGGATTGGCCTTAATACCCAAATGAATGGTTTAGGGGCAAGCCAATGAGCATGTTTTCCAGGCCAGCAGCCAATATTGAAAATGCTGTGACCCAGCTTTTCAGCCATGCGACACGTTCTGGGCTCACAATTCTTGGAATTGTCATTGCCGTGGCGTCCACCATTATTATGGTCTCTGCTGTGGGTGGATTCACGGATTATGTCAGCGACTTTTTCCAGACATTTGGTACCAATGCGCTCTGGGTTTGGCCTGAAAAACCCGCAGACGACACCGCGCCCCGCACCGGTCGAATTACAATGAATGAAGCCGATGTTAAGGCCGTGGCCGAGGGGGTGCCCAGTTTGCGTTATGTCAGCCCCTTGATTCGCCGCCAGAGTCGGTCCATTCAGCATGGTAGCAGGGAGCTGACAGGCTGGATTGAAGCCACCGATTCGCAATATCTGACAATTCGTGACTTTAAAATCATCGCTGGCAGAGCCTTTTCACCGATCGACATCGAACGTGGTCACCATGTCTGCCTGCTGGGAGCTGATATTGTTCGTCGAATGGGTGTAGGTGAAGAGATTGTTGGAAACTCGATTCTGATTGAAGGACGAAAGTTTCGTGTGATTGGCCTTCTAAGCCCAAAAGGCGCATTTATGGGCGTGACTCAGGACGACGTCATTCACATGCCCTTTCGGCTTGGACTAAAGCTCTACCCGTCCATGAAAGAGGCTGTCGTTATCACAGGTCAGGCCAACAATGATTCTGTGATTAACGAAGCCAAGTCACAGATTGTCAGGCTTTTAAGGCGTCGTCACCGAATTGGTCCTGAAAGCGAAGATGATTTCCGGATTGCATCGCAGGATGAAGTTCTTGCCACATTCAAGAAAATCAGCCTCGGCGCCACAGTCACTCTGGCTGGAGTGGTCGGCATCAGCCTGCTTGTGGGTGGCATTGGGATTATGAATGTGATGCTGGTGAGCGTCACGGAACGGACTCGGGAAATCGGGCTTCGTAAAGCTCTGGGCGCACGGCGGCGCGATATTCTCGGTCAATTTCTGACAGAAGCTGTTTTATTATCACTCCTTGGAGGAATGATCGGGACTTCAATCGGCTGGGGGTGCTGCCAGATCGCTTCCCGGCATCCTAAAATGGTGCCTGTGAATGTGCCCTGGTGGGCGATTGCACTTGGTTTCGGTGTTTCAGCGGCCACAGGCGTCATTTTTGGAATGATTCCCGCAGCAAAAGCAGCATTATTGAACCCGATTGATGCCTTGCGACACGAGTGATTTAGGGGATTAAAGAACAGGCTGAAATAATTTTTTCTGATTTTTAAACCAGTCAGGATTTTAGCATCTCCGGAGCCCAAATACATGGGTATTGTGAGTCTTTGGTTCATAATTTATGATCGCTAATTGTTGAATCGGTCATGGCTTGTGCTGCGTTAATCCCAGAACGAATTGCACCTTCCATAGTCGCAGGCCATCCCGTTTGGGTCCAGTCGCCAGCTAAAAATAATCCCTTGATGGGTGTTGATGGGGTGGGCCGAATCGAGTCAATTCCTGGAGATGGGCTGAATGTGGCTGCATGTTCTGTGACAACCCATGAGGAAAGTATCGTTGACGATTGCATCTCAGGGAAAGCCGTTTTTAGCTCTTCTATAATGACTTCAAGGATTTCATCGCGACTTTTTCTGGCGAGTTCATGGCTGGCACTCACCACGATATGCAGGCTTTGGCCATCTGCGGGCAAAATGCAACCGGCCTGTCGCCGATCCGCTTCCGTGTGGTCGAAAATCCATTGGGTGGTCGTGTCGAGTAATGCAATTTCGGAATGAGGGCAAATTCTTCTGTCTAACTGTAGATGAATTCCAGTGATGGGCGATGGTTTGAGCTGATTGATGAGTTCTGTGATCGGATTTAATTCCACTTCGTTCATGGTTTTTAAAATCTCTGAAGCAGTAGTCCAGGGTGTCGCAATGATGATCCTTTTTGCAATAAAATTGTCTTTCCCACGAAATTGCAGATGAAATCGGTTTTCGTGTGATTGAATTGACTGACAATTCATGTTGCAAATCACTTCGATTTGTTGTGTCGATAATGCAAGTCTGGCACGCTCATCGAACAGTTCCCCAAGCGGCATGGCCGGAACGAGTAGGTGAAATCCGTCACGTGTTTTAAAAAATGACTCGACAAAAACCTGTCGGGCGTTGGCCAGATCAAGCCGTTCCAGATCATCGTTCAAAGCGGATACCAGCACCGGTTCCCACATTCGCTTGATACTTCGCGGTGTTTGCCCATTGGATTTCAGCCATTTAGCAACGCTTTTTCCTCTGAGCCAGTTTGGTGGAGTTAAAGCCAGTTTCAATAATCCAAAACCTAATGTGAATTTGTCCCAATTCGATAAAAACCTGAGCCTTGCAAATGAGGGTGCGAGATGGAGCGGAGCAGGCAGGAAAGCGGATCCTTTGATTGTATCAACACGCCCATCAGGGCCAAGGAATTTTAGTTCTGGAACTCGCCGGAAGGCATCAGGTGAGCCGAGTCGATCGACAAAATCAATGAGTGCCGAGCAACATCCCAAGCCGACATGCTGGCAGTTATCGACCCAGTTTTTGGTTTTTGGATCAATAAATGAGCCGGCACGACCACCGAGTCGACTCCGGCTTTCTGTTAAAACAATGTGCCAGTCAGGATGAAGCCTTCTGGCTTCAAGGGCTGCGGAAATGCCCGCCAAACCTCCACCGATGATACATAAATCCATCGGTTTTGGATTGTTATCCGTGATGTTCATGGTATTTATTTCGAATCATCCAAACATGGCGAAAGTCATGATCGCAATTTTGCGCCATTTCGGCACCCGGGCACGATCCACAAGGACATCGTATTTCTGATATTCCACCTGATTCAAAACGGCCTCGTAAATCCGTGAAATGGCTCTCAGCATCGGTCGGCCTTCTGAACTTACCATTGATTGCAATTCTCCAGCCGATTGATATTCCGATCTGGCGATGGCGACCTGATCTTTAACGAGGTTTTTCAGGGATTCCGTGGATGTTGGCAAGCCAAACTCATGCATTTCTATCCCATATTTATGCATCAGGCTGGCGGGTAAATAGATGCGATTATTGGAGTAATCTTCGGCGATGTCACGAAGAATGTTGGTCCTTTGAAATGCAATCCCGAGTTTCTCAGCTAGCACTTCCGCTTGTCCATCGTTCGACTCAAATCCCCAGATGTGCAGGCAGCAAAGTCCAACAACAGACGCGACATGCCAGCAATAATGGTCGAAATCAGATTCCGTCTGGATCCTGACAGAGTTTAAATCCATTCGCATACCGTCGATCACGGCAATTAGATATTTGCGCGGAATCTGATGGATCCGAACAGTTTCCACCAAAGCAGGAAAGCCTTCCCAGGCGGAATTCTCGATCGGATTGCCGTCAAGAAAATGATTCAGTTGCATCTGCCAATGATCGAGGGCCAGTGAACGATCAGAGGCAGGTCTTGGCTCGTCTGCGAGGTCGTCTGTGTACCTCATAAATGCATAAAGGGCACACATGGACTGACGCCGGGCCTTGGGTAGAAGGCGGAAGCTCCAGTAGAAATTACGGGCCTCGTTCGATGCAACGGATTTACAAAAGTCATAGCTCTGCTTAAGTCCTTCAGGACTAAGTTTTAAATCACGACCTGAATCGGTCATTTTTATTGTGCCAACGTCCATGTTTTTAGGCGAGCTTTTCGGTCAGGGATTGTATTTGAGGCTGTCTGGATTCACACTTTATCGGAGTAACCGGCTTCGAATCAGAGATTCAGAGAGAATCTTAATCATCATCTTCAGCTGCTTTATCTTGCCGACCTTGGGCCGCTTGGTCAAGACATCGTAATTCACGGATTCAATCGCATCAAGTGTGGCCACACCACCATCGTGAAACAATTTGATGGCCAACCTGGCCCGGCCGTTGAGATTTTTCGTGAGCGGATAGCCACGCTGGAACATGGCCCTTGTCTGAGCCACCTGTTCAGCCAGCATCTCCCTGAATTCTGGAGAAGCTGGTTTTTGAGCGAGATCCGCTTCATTAAGTCCGAAGTTTGCAAGCGTTTCCGAGGGGAGATAGACGCGGTTTTTATCGAGGTCGCGAGCCACATCCTGCCAGAAATTGGCCAGCTGGAGGGCGGTACAGATGTCGTTTGACAGGATCAGATTTTCAGGTGTTGCAGCATGAAAAAGCCTCAGGACAAGTTCGCCGACCGGATTTGCTGAACGCTCGCAATAATCCACAAGTTGTTCGTGGGTCTTGTAATGCGCCACAACTTGATCCTGCTGGAAGGCAGAGACAAGGTCCTGGAACGGCTTGATTGGGATCTGGAATTGCTCCACAACAGGCTTCAGGGCGATAAAAACCGGATGGGCAGGGGGGGCAGCAGGATTTATCTGATAGATCGAGTCGAGTTGCTGGAGCCACCAACGGAGAAGTTTGCTGGAGGTTTCGATACTGCCCGTTTCATCGCCGAGGTCGTCGGCCCATCGGCAATATCCATAAATCGCTTCAAATGCAGGCCTTAATGCGGGTGGAGTGAAGACCCCGACTACGACAAAATTTTCGTAGTTTGAGCGGGAAAGTCGCTTGCAGTAGGCCTGTGATTCTTGCAGTGTAGGGGGTTTAGGGCGATTGGCGAGGGCTTCTGGGCCCCAGTCGTTCAGTTCCTGGGCAAGGTTCATCGGTTTTTTTGATCCTGAGGAGAGGCGATTCGAAAGAGCTATTCACGATCATGAAATCGAGAGTGGAACCGATCGCTTGCGTTGGTTCACTCATTGTGCCACAATCTGAATCGATGGGAAGAGCTTGCCGGCTGATGGATAGTCGTCAGGCGGATTTTCTTCATCGACAAATGCGACGTTCCCCGCCCATTTGCAGCTTGATCTCACCCCAAAAACATTCCTTGAGAACGCCGCACAATCATTCTGGAGTAGCGACCATGTCCGTTTTGAATCGTCGGTCCACATTAAAGGCTCTGATGGCAGGCCTTTTGGCAGCTAAGTCGTTGCCAGTGCATGCCGCTGAAGAAGGTTTCACTTCTTTGTTTGATGGCAAAGATTTGACTGGCTGGGTCAAGCCAGCGAGCGAAGATTGCAGCTTTTCAGTCGAAGATGGGGCCATCGTGGGCCGGACCAATGGAAAGCTCAAGAAGAATGAGTTTCTGTGCACGCCCAAAGTCTATGGCGATTTCGTTCTGAAGGCGAAGGTCAAACTTCGTAACGGCAACAGTGGTATCCAGTTCCGCAGCGAACGAGCCGACGACGGAGCCGTTGCCGGCCCTCAGGCTGACGTGGCCGATGGCTATTGGGGCCTTTTGTACGAAGAACGTCGCCGTGGGATTCTGGAACGATACCCGAAGGAAGAAGCTGAAAAGCTGATCAAGAATGGCGACTGGAATGACTTCCGGATCGAAGCCAAGGGCAAGCATGTTCGGATTTTCATCAACGGCACGAAGGTGATCGACCGCAAGGA
>CAMCFM010000116.1 GCA_945874095.1 Candidatus Kuenenia stuttgartensis | reverse complement strand
CTGGTGCGAGACGTGCTAACTAGGCTGGGTGGAGCAAGGCGCCGTTCAGGAGCAATTCTTGTGACCTCAGAGCAGGGGGGGCCGCTTGTCGGAATCTTTACTGATAGCGACCTTGTACGACTTCTGGAACGTGGCCGTGCCAATATGCTCGACCTTCCGATTTCCGAAAGTATGACTCTGAGCCCAAGTGTGATCCGCATTTCAGCAACCGTGGCCGATGCTGTGGAAGCCCTTCAAGCTCGTAAATTAAGTGAATTGCCGGTCGTCAATGAACTCGGTCAGCCCATCGGTTTGATTGATGTGACCGACTTGATCGGCCTCGCTCCATTCGACTTCGATGAAGAGGCCCTCCTATGACCCAATCACCGAAAATTTCCGAAGACTTTCTGGAACGAGCCCAACGGATCAAATTGATCGTGCTCGATGTCGATGGAGTGATGACCGACGGTGTCATTGCTTTCGATGATAACGGACACGAGCATAAGCACTTCCATGTCCGAGACGGTTCAGCGATCGCTGGCTGGTTACGTTCAGGAAGGCTGATTGCGATTCTGTCTGGCCGCTATGCACGTTGTGTAGAACATCGAGCGAAGGACCTGAAAATACCGATAGTGATTCAGGGGAATCCTCGAAAAATCAACGGCTTGCTTGGGATCCTCCAGCAGACCGGCCTGAGCCTCGACCAGACCTGTTTTATGGGCGACGATCTCCCCGACCTGCCGCTCTTCCATATGGTTGGTCTGGCTGCCAGCCCGGCTGATGGGGTCGAAGAGATTCAGGCCAAAGCCCATTTCGTGAGCCAAAACCGTGGAGGCCACGGAGCTGTTCACGACCTTGTCAGTCAACTGATGAAAACGCAAGGAATTTGGTCGGACCACGTTCAATGGTATGAGAGCCAGGAACATTCCTAAGCGTCTGCTGATCATGATGAACCGAACTCTTTACGATATCAAACACTTCAGGCTCCAGAAGGCGAAACCAAAAACAACGTGGGTGTGATCAAGAAACTTCTCCAAATTCTGATCACGGCGGGACTTCTGACCGCCGGTTCGCAAGCATATCGCGTTGGCTTTGCCATCGCTGAGAAGCAGCTTGCCCCACCTATGCCTAAATCAGTTGCCAAGCATTCTGACGGAGCCGGGCCAGCCACTCTTTCACGATCAGCACAAGAAGCACGCGACCTTGCTGCCAAAGCATTTGGAGCCACTCACTGGGCGGCCCACAAAGACCTTAAAATCCGATTTTATGATGCTCAAAGAGGCTTCTGGATCTATGCCCAGAACTATGAGTCGAAGTCGGCCAAGGGCAACACAATCCGATTTTGGCCCGTCGTATTTATTTGGAGAGGCGAGAGTTCAGCCGACCTGCCTGCAGATCGTCGAAAACTGATTTTCGGAGGAGGCGACCAAGCCATCCTTGAAATGAGCCAGCCGCTGGGCGTGATCAAGCCCGGTAAAGAACCCTCGAAAATCGTCAAAGCCATCCTCTCAGGAAACGTTTTGATTCGTGACGACAAAGCGACGTCAGGGCCTGAAGACGATCTCGAAGTTGGTCCACTGGCAGATATTATGTTTGACGAGCCAACGCTTTCGATCCATTCCGAGTCAGACGTCAGAATCAAGGACCGAGACCTCCTGATCACCGGTCGTGGCCTGCACATCGAACTTTGGCCCCGCGAAATTCTATCGCCCACAGCAGTGAGTTCTGAAAAGGGCACCGACTCCTCAAATCAAGCCAGCTTTACCGGCACAAAGTCGATCAAGTTAACGAGTCAGGTCCGGATCGAAGTCGCCAATGTAGGCAAGTCTAACGTCTTGCCAGGCAAGGCGCGAGACACGACCACCCAGATTCCAGCTTGGTTGCAATGCGATGGCCCGATGAGTATCGACCTGCCTCGTCAAAGTGTTCCGCCCAAAGTGGGTCCGCCCAGACCATCAGAACCGACCATCGCCACTTTCACGAAAAATGTTCTGCTTCAGCGTGGCAAAGATCAGCCTGACCAAGTCACCGGTGATACCCTTCGAGCCGAACTCTTCCCGTCCACAAAGGCTGCCACAGAAACCGCTTCCAATAACAAAGCGACTACAAGTCCAAAGAAATCAGCCGCTTCACCTGCAACTGGTCCAATGACAGAACTGGACTTGAAATGGGCCAGGGTCACGGGCGAAAAAGTCTTCCTCAAAAGTCAGGCACAAGGCCTGACCGCCCATGGTAAAGAGCTGATTCTGAAACGTCCTGGCGGGGATAAGCCTGACGAAGTTTATTTGAGAGGTTCCGCCCAAAATCCGTTGGTCGTGGAGCGTATCGAATACACACGAGACAAAAACGGATCGGCCACGGAACAGATTCGCACGATTGAAACTCTGACGTCCAGAGATGTTACAATTTTTGACGAAAAGCCAAAAACAGATACTATGGGGTCGGCAGCCAAGGTGGCCAACACCGCCGTGGACGTCGCAACGGTGGTGGCCAGAGGTAACGGAAAAGTTGAAATCAGGGATGGTCGAAATCAGCCAGTTTCCCGATCCGCAAAATGGACTGAACAGGCTGTGATGGTGACAGAAGGCGATGGGCCGGCGGCCCGAAAAGTGATCACATTGTCAGGTGAGGCCAGTGTTTGGGATCGTAAATCAGGGACCCTCGATGCCGCCAAATCGCTGGTCGTCTGGCTTTCACCACGCGCCAAGTCAGTCGCCAAAGCCGAGCCAGTCAAAACCTCCAGGAATGTGGAACCGGGTCAGAGGCGCGAAGCCGCAGCCTCTTTATCATCCAACAGTTACGAGATCGAGCGGGTCGAAGCGCATCAAGATGTAAAACTGGTTGCTGACAACCGGTTTGTGAACGCCAAGGAGCGTCTCGACGTCGAATTTCTACCAGGCACCACAACCTCATCGAATACGAATCCAAGCCAGATTGCGGGCACCGATTCAAAACTCAAGCCAACATCGTTTGTGATTGATGGGGAATCGACTAGACCCCAGACAGGGACGAATTCGAATCCGGCTGTGACGCCTCCAACGGTCGCACCAAGGAGACCTCAGCCGAAGGTAAGCCTTGACGCAAAAAGGGTTTGGGCCAAACTAGGCCCGAAAGCACAGGTTGGTCAAGGTGTTCGACCAGATTCGAACAACCCAGCTTCATCACCCCTGGGCGGAGTGGAGTTGATCGAGGCCCGATTGCGAGGCGATGTCCAGTTCGATCAAGAGAACGCTGACTCCAAAAAACAGGCAGCGCATATCGATGCACAGGCAGTGGATATCGTTCATCAAGGGCAGGGGGCGTATCACCTTCTAGCCTTCCATGTCGATCCCACAGACCCGATTGCCGGTAAGCCTGAAAATGCGGCAAAAGCGGCTCCCGTAAAAGTGACTTCCGATCAGTTCGACCTGAATGGCCCGATTCTCGGCTTGGATCAAGCCTCAAGCACGGCATGGGTCAACGGGGCGGGCACGATCAAACAGTGGATTGGTTCAGAACTCCTGAAACAGGATGGTTTTAAAGCGGGTGTTCCCACAACTGGAAACGCCAACCAAGCCAAGGGTAAACCGCAACAAGCAACCATTTCCTGGAAGAAGCGAATGGATTTCTTTGGCAAGCCACTGGACGCCAACGGTAACCAGCTCGACGCCCGGGCACACTTTCTGGAAGGTGTGGTTGTCCGAACTGAAGACGCTTTACTCTCCGCAGAACAGCTCGACACATTTTTTGATCAACGCATCGCATTGGATCAGTTAAAACCTTCATTGGCAAATACAACCGATCGTAACGCTCCAGCTCAGCCAGTAGCAAACCAGAAGCCTCAGATTCAGTTTGTGGATGCTAAAGGAAATGTGACGATCCTGAACCGGCGTCGCGACCTGAACTCACACATTGTACAAGAGTTACAGCGTGTAGAAGGCCCTCGTCTGATGTACGACAAGGCCAAAGACATGGTGCAGGTGGACGGTGCGGGGATCGTTCGGCTGTATCAACGCCGAGAAGGTGGCAAGGGTTTACCAGGCTTGGGTGAAAAAACACCAAACGGCGGGAAGTCCGGTGAGAAACCGTTTAACCTGACCCGTGTTGCGTTCTTTAACGGAATGCAAGGCAGGCTGGGATACGACCCCAACGCTCCGAAGGATGCAACGACAAACCGATCGGCCGACTTCTTCGGAAATGTCCAGGTGGTGAACGCGCAGGTTACGGATGAATTCCGCGACCTGAACATCGACAAGCCACCTCAAGACTTCGTTTTTCTCTCGTCGGAATGGCTTGAAGTGGAAAGTCTGGGAGATCCAGCCAACCCGAAAGAGCCACGAAATCTGATCAGGGCCAAGGGAACCGCCACAGCCCGTTCATCGACCATGTCGACTCAGGGTGATCAGATCCACTTTGATTCGCGAGAAGAACAGTTTCATGTGGTGGGTGTGAATGGGCGTGAAGTGACTCTGGCTCACCAGAATCGACCTGGCGAACCACCATCAATCGCGCGTGGTACAGCCTTGGTTTACAACAATCGGACGGGTGAATCGCAGTTGGTCGATCCTCAGACGATTCAGATTGTTGACAAAAACAGTGGTCGAAGGCCAAGCGTGGAACGACCGGGTACAGATGCTCCGAAAGCTGCACCAGGCAGGGCACCTCTTCGACTACCACCTTCAAGCAATAAAGAACGACGAAGCTTTTGAGATCACCCGTAAAGCATTTATTCAAGAGTTGTTAGATTCAAATGAGTTCTGATTAGGATCAGGAACGACCCTGAATCGTTCGCAATTCTCGGTTAATGGCAAACGCGATTTGATGGATCTCGTCGCCACGATATTCGCTATGAGGCCAAGGCCAATTCACAGAATCCTCATGAAACCGGGGGATAATGTGCCAGTGGCCATGAAAGATCGTCTGACCAGCGACGGCTCCATTATTGATAATCACATTGAACCCATCGGCACCCGTGGCACGAACAACGGCTTTTGCCAGTATGGGTAATACCCGGGCGACTTCGGCAGCAATCTCGGAAGGTAGTTCCGTGATGTCGTGATGATGATGTCGCGGAACAATTAGAACATGACCGTGATTGACAGGATTGATGTCAAGAAAAGCCGTGCAGAAATCATCTGAATAAAGACGCTGGCTGGGGATACGACCATCTGAGATTTTACAGAACAAACAAGATGGATCAGAGTGAGGCAAGTGACTCATGGTGCAAAGACTCCTGAGACTTAAGTCTAGAAAAAAAGCCGACCTGACACGGTCGGCTTTTAAAATCTGTCGTGACGTAGACAAATCAGAAGTTATTCAGAGGCAACGACTGGTGCAATGGTCGTAGAGGCAGAAACGGCTTCATCTTCACCAAGCAGGCTGATGACGGCCATTTGTGAGCAATCACCCTGACGCACTTTGGCAAGTTTGTAGATACGGGTGTATCCACCATTGCGATTTGCGAACCGGGCGCCGATGGCCTTCTGAGTTTTCTCGTCAGAGTCCGTATATTCTTTGAACAATCGCCAGGCGACGTCCTTTTTGGTTACAACGGTCAAAACGCGACGGAACTTGTTCAAGTCCCAGCCACCTTTGGCAAGCGTAATCAATTGTTCAACAACAGGTTGAGTGGCCTTCGCCTTGGCCAGTGTCGTGGTGATACGACCATGCTCAAGAACCGATGTTGCGAGATTACGCAACAGCATGTTGCGGTGCTCAGGTTCACGTTTCAGCTTCGTTCCGGCGATTCTGTGCCGCATGACTAAACCCCACTGGATCCTAATTCGATCGGATTGGTTTGATGAAATGACCCAGTGAACGATTTCAGAGGGTCATCAATGATTGCTTGACAATCAGCGAATGCTGGCCATGTCCATACCCAACACGAGGCCATGATCGCTCAACTTGTTCTTGACTTCCTTGAGTGTGGTCTCACCGAAGTTACGAACCGTAAGCAGTTGATCTTCAGATCGGCTGACAAGGTCACGAACGGTGGTGATCCCTTCGCTTTCAAGGCAGTTGGTGGCCCGGACTGAAAGGTCGAGTTCAGCGAGGCTCATATCAAGCTTGTGGCGAATCAGATCCATTTGTGGTGAGGCACCAGCAAACGATTCACCTGAGCCAGAAGAGATCGGGAGGCCCGGACCAGGCTCAAAATACTGCACGAATGGATTGAGATGCTTACGCAGAATCTTGGCAGATTCGACAAGCGACATCTCAGGTCCAATGACTCCGTTGGTCCAGATCTTCAGGACCAGTTTGTCGTAGTTGGTGCGTTGACCAACGCGAGTTTCGAGAATTCGATACTCAACACGACGGACTGGACTGAAAATGGCATCCACAGGGATCGCACCAATTTCAAGTTCATCGGTATGACCTTCAGCGGCGGGGCGATAGCCACGGCCATTCTCAACAGTCATCTCAAGATGGAAATCAATGTCTTCTGTCAGTGTGCAGAGGTGATGCTCAGGCTCAATAATCTCAACCGACTCATCCGTAAGGATATCGGAGGCCCGAACAACGCCCTTCTTATTCCGCTCGATCCGGATGACCCGAGGATGTTCAGAGTGGTTTTTAACAACCAATCCCTTGAGGTTCAGTACCAGATCGGTCACATCTTCAACCATACCGGGTACCGAGCTGTATTCGTGCTGGACACCATGAAATTTAATCTTGGTGACTGCACTGCCTTCCAAGCTCGATAGAAGTACGCGCCGAAGACTATTCGCGACCGTATGACCAAAACCCCGCTCGAACGGTTCGACGTGGAACTCGCCGAAATTATCGGTAAGGGTGTGACGATCGCATTCAACTCTGCTGGGAAGTTCCAGACCGCGCCAGCGAATTCGCATCGTGTGAACTCCGAAGTCCAAAAGGTGTTCGACTCACAGGGTATTCGTGATGGAGACCTCAGCGTCAGGCGACGCCAGACAGATAAAGCCGTTCGGCTGACAAGCCAAGCGGCCAGATCTCCATCAACAAATCGGAATCAACGGCTGAGCAACTCGATGATGAGCTGGGCGTTGAATTCACCCGATAGATCTTCCGAACCAGGAAGTCGTGAAACACGTCCTTCAGGAGGTTCGGTGCCCAGACGGTCAAGCCAGGAAGGGATCGCTGGACCGCTCTCGTGAACGAGAACATGCTCAGCAAGTTTCTTGGAAGCTTCACGGTCCTTGACTTTGATGGTGTCGCCAGGTCGAACCAGATAGCTCGGAATATCAAGCTTGCGGCCATTAACCTGAAAGTGACCGTGGGTGATTAACTGGCGAGCCTGTTTGCGGCTTTGGGCAAAGCCAAGACGGGTCACCACGTTATCCAGCCGACGCTCGATCAGTGCCAGAAGGGCAGCACCGGAGTTGCCTGGTCTGCGGGTGGCTTCATCGTAATAATTACGGAACTGACGCTCAAAGATACCGTAGTATCGTTTGACCTTTTGCTTTTCTCGCAGGCGAACAGCGTACTCGCTCGCTTTGCTGCGGCGAAGTTTGTGCATACCTGGAATACCGCGCTGACGATCAATCGCACATTTTCCTGAATTGCAGCGTGTGCCTTTCAGGAAAAGCTTAACACCTTCGCGACGGCACAGCCGGCAGACCGGCCCGATATAACGTCCCATAGTCTATTGAACACCTTTGTCTATCTTGCGGCCGACAAGGGCCACGATCGATTCATGAATGAGAATGATGAACCTGAAGAAGCGGTACGAGACTTAGACGCGTCGCTTCTTAGGTGGACGGCAGCCGTTGTGCGGCAATGGGGTGACGTCTTCGATCGCTTTAATCGTCAGACCGGAAGCATGAATGGCCGTAATGGCACTATCACGTCCTGCACCAGGTCCCTTGACCTTGACTTCCACTTCTTTGACACCAAACTTACCGGCCGTATTGGCAACGGTTTCGGCGGCTCGCTGAGCGGCAAATGGTGTGCTCTTGCGACTGCCTTTGAAACCGACTGTACCGGAGCTGGCCCAGCACAGTGTGTCACCGTTAGGATCCGTAACTGTCACCAGTGTATTATTGAACGTCGATTTGATATGCACAATAGCTCGGCTGACATTACGCCGCGTTTTGCGCTTCTTGGCCTTGGCCACTTTTGAAAACTCCTGGAGGATCGACACCGAATTGATTTGGAAAGTTTGAGGCCGTACTTAAGCAGCACGGCCCAACGCCTGGATAAGGCGTCTTAACGCATGTCCTTGACGCCCTTTTTCCCTGCAACCGTTTTCCGTGGTCCCTTACGGGTACGGGCATTGGTACGGGTGCGCTGGCCGCGAGCAGGAAGGCTGCGACGGTGGCGAATTCCACGGTAGCAAGCGATTTCGCGTAAGCGAGCAATCGATTGTTGAACTTGCCGACGCAACTGGCCTTCAACAACATACTCGTTGTCAAGAAGGCCGGCCAGTTTGGCCAGTTCTTCTTCTGTCAGTTCGCGTGCTGGCTTGTTTGGGTCGATCGATGTCCGCTCGCATACTTGTTCAGCAAGGTATGAACCTATGCCGTAAATGTAACGCAGCGAAATCGACGTTTTTTTGTCGTTGGGAATATCAACACCCAATATACGAGGCATGTCGTCCGATCTCCGTCAGATCTGTTCAGAGTTTGTTTGTGATGCTCAACCTTGACGTTGCTTGTGACGCGGATTCTCGCATATCACAAACACTTTTCCCCTGCGACGAACAATTTTACACTGGTCGCAGATCCGCTTCACACTGGCACGCACCTTCATGATTCACCACCTCTACTGGAACAATGCTGTCTTACTGCGATACGGATCGAACTCGCGACGGATTGACGACCATAGGAACCGCAAAGCTCCATAGTCTATCACACATACCCATCTCAACGCAAGCCCGGTTAGGATTCATCAACCTTCCAACAATGTCAGAATTCGAGGCCCATCGGCGGTCATCGCCACCGTATGTTCGAAATGGGCTGCCGCACGACGGTCAGTCGTCTCGACTGTCCAGCCATCCGGCAATACTCGAACGTTCTTGGTTCCCAATGCAACCATCGGTTCAATTGCTAAAACCAAGCCCGGCTCCAACAAGAAATCCTGCTTACGCAGACTTTCACTGACATAGTTCGGTACCTGTGGCTCTTCATGCATCGTCTGGCCTATCCCGTGACCAACAAATTGTTCAATCACTGACATGCCATGTCGACGTACATAAATCTCCATCTCATGTGCTACTACCGACCAGGTCTTGGCCGTCTTCATCGTCTCAATGGCAATCGCAAGTGTCTCGCGAGTAACATCAAGTAATCGCTGCTTCTCAGCAGAAATATTTCCTACCGCAAATGTGTAAGCTGAATCGCCACACCAACCATTCAAACGACATCCTGTGTCAATCGAAATCACGTCACCTTCTTTAAGTAGACGTGATCCCGGTACACCGTGAACGACCTGTTCATTGACACTCGCACAAACCACGGCTGGGAATGAAGGCTTTCCCTTCATCGAAGAAGGGACGCCTTTAAAAAGTGGTACAGCTGACACGGAATCAAAATGTTCCGCAACCAACCGATTCAGTTCACCTGTCGTTACGCCTGGTATGACTGCTTGACGAACCTTATCAAGTGCCTGAGCAACAATTCGACCAGCATCCCTCATCAATCCCAGTTCACGTGCACTTTTGAGCTGCACAGTGGAACGATGACGAACAGTTCGAGATCGAACGCTTTCAGAGACAGATTTACCCAGCCAGCCCAAAGGATTATTCATGGTAGATGATCACTTGCGGCCCATCAGGCCTGAGTAGTTCCCCATGATCAAGTGGCTATCGATCTTCTGGATCAAATCCACACAAACACTGATCACAATCAGTAGTCCCGTACCACCCAGGAAAGATGCGATGTCGTAATCCACATTCAGACCGGCCTGAATCAGCGAAGGAATCACTGCAACAAGACTAAGGAATGCTGCACCAACATAAGTGATTCGAAGCATCACCTTCTCAAGATAATTTGCAGTTCGAGCACCTGGACGATATCCAGGGATGAAACTTCCATAATCTTTAAGGTTGTCAGCCACGTCCTTGGGGTTGAACATGATCGCGGTCCAGAAATAGCAGAAGAAATAAATCAGCACGAC
>CAMCFM010000115.1 GCA_945874095.1 Candidatus Kuenenia stuttgartensis | reverse complement strand
ATCATCTGGCGGGAGTGGCGAAATTCGCGCGGGAGTCGTGGGAGTTTGCCAACCTTTATTCGAAAGATCGGGGCGTGAACCGGTTCCCTGGTCTGATCAAGTCTTTAGACCTACTGGCCCAGCGCCCTGAGGTCAAGAATCGTGGTTTTGCGATGCCTCCCCTGCCAGCGACCCGTGCCTGGCTGGCACGCGAGTCGAAACTCTCCAACCCGATGCTGAAGAAGGAAGTTGAATCCACAGGCTACCCAGAACTGACGCACTTGGTGGAATGGAGTGAGGCGGTGAATGTATCGGTGGATGCCATGATCCACAACCTTCCGCCGTTCCCTTTCGTGCGTGAATGTCTGGAGATGCTTCAGGATAAGGCGGATATCATGGTCGTATCGGCCACCCCTTTGAAGTCACTTTTGAAAGAGTGGCAGGAGCACGGAATTGACGGCCTTGTCGGTGTGATTGCCGGCCAGGAGCAAGGCTCAAAAGTGGAGCACCTGCAACTGGCCGCCGGGCCTGATCGATACGCCCGCGACCATGTTTTGATGGTGGGCGATGCCCCTGGCGATCGCAAAGCGGCGGAATCAGCTGGCGTTCTGTTCTATCCGATAAACCCCGGGCATGAGGATCAGTCTTGGGAACGGCTTTATAAGGAAGCCCTGCCCAGATTCTTTGCCGGGACCTATTCTGGCGAGTATATGGCTGCCAGAATTGCCGAATTTGAGGCCCTTTTGCCCTCTGTGCCGACATGGCCTGTCTTGGCTTCCTGAGATGGGTCGCATAAACCTGATTTGCCGAAATTCGACATTTTGGGTAAATTAAGAGTCATTCAGCAAATGGCCATGCTCATTTTGATGATGTGTGGCGATTGCTGTTCAAACTGAATCCACGTTCCACTCAATCGTATCCGGTTTCCAGATCAGCCAAGTCATGAATCGTCGGGGCTGAATGCGACACCAAATTGGGAAAGGTCTTTGGTCTGACGATGCAACCCACTGCAGATATTGGTCTGGTCGGTCTGGCGGTCATGGGTGAAAACCTGGTCCTGAACATGGAAAGTCACGGCTATACCGTGGCCGTTTTCAACAGAACAACCTCCAAGGTGGACGAATTCGTTGGAGGCCGGGGAGCCGGCAAAAAGATTGTCGGAACCCATTCGCCTGCCGAGCTGGTGGCCTCATTGAAGAGCCCACGCAAGATCATGATCATGGTCAAAGCTGGCAAGCCTGTGGACGACGTGATCGCCGAATTCCTGCCCCTGCTCTCACCTGGCGATATTCTGATCGACGGTGGCAACAGCCAGTTCCCTGACAGCACCCGGCGCACGAAAGATCTCAAGGAAAAAGGGATCCTCTACATCGGCACCGGCGTTTCAGGTGGTGAAGAAGGTGCCTTGAAAGGCCCTTCAATCATGCCAGGTGGAAATCCGGAAGCCTGGCCCGCCGTCAAGCCAATTTTTCAAGCCATTGCAGCCAAAGTCAGCGACGGTTCGCCGTGCTGCGACTGGGTCGGTCCTGAAGGTGCCGGTCACTTTGTGAAGATGGTTCACAACGGTATTGAATATGGCGACATGCAGTTGATCTGCGAAGCCTACGACCTCATGAAACGCCTTCTGGGCCTTTCAGCTCAGGAAATGTCCGATGTTTTCGCACGCTGGAACACCGGCGTTCTGGACAGTTATCTGATTGAAATCACCCGCGATATTCTCGGATATGTGGATCCTGAAACCAATCAGCCACTGGTCGACAATATTCTCGATACAGCCGGCCAGAAGGGGACAGGCAAGTGGACCGTGGTTTCGGCCATGGACACAGGCACACCTCTGACCCTGATCTCGGAAGCTGTTTTCTCACGTTGTCTTTCCGCACAGAAGGATCAACGTGTCCACGCCTCGAAGATTCTGAGCGGCCCGAAGCCGACTTACACCGGCGACAAAGCCCAGTTGATCGACGACATCGAGCAAGCGCTTTATGCTGCCAAAATTGTGAGCTATGCACAGGGCTATGAGCTGATCGAGTCGATGGCGAAAGAGACGGGCTGGAAGTTCAACAAATCGGGTATCGCCCTGATGTGGCGTGGTGGTTGCATCATCCGGAGCCGATTCCTTGGCAATATCAAGGAAGCGTTTGACCGGGACGGCAACTTGCCGAACCTGATGCTCGACCCATTCTTCAAGTCGGCTCTTGAAAAAGCCTCTGACGGATGGCGGAGAGTGGCCGCCCTGGCAGTGACTCAAGGCATCGCCGCACCTGCCATGACAACGGCACTGGCCTATTTTGACGGCTATCGCAGCGAGCGGCTCCCGGCCAATCTGTTGCAGGCTCAGAGGGATTATTTCGGGGCTCATACCTATGAGCGTCTGGACAAAGCTCGTGGCCAGTTCTTCCACACGAACTGGACCGGTCGTGGCGGAAATACCTCTTCCTCGACATATAATGTCTAATGAGAGCGGTTCAAAAAAAGGGCCGGAGAGATCAATCTCCGGCCATTTTTTAAAAAATGTTCAAAATTTAAACTGACAAATAAATCATGGAAAAGGAGTCGTCATTAGTGGAACAATCGACAACGAAAAGGCTTTCGTTCAAAAAGCGATTGAAATCTACGGGCCAGATTTTAAAGATCATTTACGCACCAAAGGATTTATTTCCCATTGGTTCCTTCATTATTGGGCGGCGGTTTCCGAGATCATCAATCAAAGTGCATTTGGGCCTAAAGTCTTGGATCTGGGCTGTGGGCCGGGCTGGAGCAGTATCTTTCTGGCTAGGCGTGGTTATGATGTTCGGGCGATGGATGTTTCGGACGACATGCTGACTGTTGCTCGTGAGAATACCAGTCGATACGGATTAAAGATTGAATTTCAGCAAGGCGATATGCAATCTGCTGATTTCGAAGTCACCGAAGGTGCGTTTGACAGCGGTTTTATTAAGGATGCGCTGCACCACTGCGCTGACGAGAAAGCCGTTCTGGCCAATTGCTGGAAGGCTCTAAGGCCGGGCGGCTCGATTTTGATTGTTGAGCCTGACTGGTTCCATCAATATTCGCCATCGTCTGCGAAGGATCCTGAATTGTTCGGTACCACAGAGCGAGGCCTGAGTGCACGGCTCTTGAAAAAATCTTTGCACTTCACAGGTTTCATTAAACCGCAGCGATATTTCTGTGTGTACAATACATGTCGAGGTGGTTTGTTGGCCAGATTAAAAGCGGTTTTTTGCACCATCGCTACAGTGACAATCGGTTATCCGCACAGGCCGGTGATGATTTATGCCCAGAAACCGGTTAGGTGATCAAGTGAGTACCGTTTCTTTCTATTTCAATAAAAGCATGGGATCAATTGCAACTCTCGCCACCATGATGATGGACATGATGGCCATCAAGCACAAGGCTGTATTTGTTCGGTACAGACGGGTTTCCATGGTTGGCCAATAAGCCAGGCACCAGAGTGGCAAAAAGCAGGTGGCGTAACGATCAAAAGCCAAAGGGCTGTTAATAAAGCCGAGAATGCTCAGAATGCTTGCCAGCATGAGTGCTTGGCGTTGAATCGAAATATCGTTCTTGAATAGATGCCTGGCGGAGTCACAGAAAATATGCCAGCCAGCCAGGAATGGCAGGAAAAGCGTAAATCGAATCCAGCTTGAATGATAACTGGCTTGCAGAAGTGGCCCGACAAATCGGAATCGGTCGGGATGATTCTGGTCGATATTTGGCCCGAAGAGAATCCAGACAAAAATTCCTGAAATACAGATAACCCAGAATTCGATGGATTTTAATCGGATACTGACAGCAGGCCAAAGCACAACACCTGCAACAGCGAGAAGATGGATTGAAGTGTCGGGATAAAGTCCGGTCATTTGGGCGAATTGGGGCATCATGCCTTGTCGCTGACCGGGCGGGAAAATATTGCCCCAGAGTAGCCAGAATGGAACCTGGATTGTAATTGCGATGAGAGGGCCGGCGACAGACCATACGTTTTTGAGCCGAAACTGGCCGATTAAAGCCAGAGCGATGGCGACGGTGATCAGGGGCTGTTTTGCATTCTCAGCCAGTCCAAGTGAAATGCCACTGAGGCAGAAGTACCACTTGTAGTGATGATCTGATCCGGATTTAAGTGAATCGATAGCAGCCAGCCAGGCCAAGATGGAGAGTAATAAAAAGCACATCATCAATGGTTCTGCGAGTGCGCAGATGGCAAATATGGCATGATATGGGAGGACTAAAAACAAGAGGCAAAGCAGGATTTGACGTCTCAGGCCAAGTCGTTGCCCGATCGCATTCCAGGCCAAGGTTGCGGTGAGCATCATGCAAAGACCAAGCAGTCGAGCCGTAAAATCACTTGAACTGACCAGGCCTGACCAAGCCCGGTGAGCGATAAAGAATAGAGGGCCGATGGAAGTATGTAACTGGTTGGTTTCAAGGATAGGTGCGAACCATGGGAATTGCGAATAGTGATGGATCAGTGGGAGGTAACAGTCTTCATCATTTACAGAAGGATGATTTAAAATTCCGCTAAAATAAACAATCGGAAAAATGCAGGATATTGCGAGTGGAATGGTCGTAATCTTTAAATGTCGCATGGAAGAAATAGAACCATTTGAAACGGACTTTAAAACTGGGTCGAGATGGGCTCGAAGGTTGGTGTTAAAATCGAGACAAATTCTGAGATAAGAGTTTAGGATGTTCATCAAATCAGTCACTCATGGAGTTCGTCAGGAAATCAAGCGAATCGAAATTAGAGGCTTTAAACATTTTGGCGATTTACGATACGTTTGTCAATTTTGAAGTTCTGATCGATGATAGATGAGGATAAAGTTCAACAGATCGTTGACGAATGGCCCAACCAGTGGAAATTGAGACAGGGATAGGGGATGTTTTGACGATGACAGCAGGGATCACGAAACTTTTTCAGCGGACGAAGTAA
Source organism: Candidatus Kuenenia stuttgartensis (assembly GCA_945874095.1). Classification (GTDB taxonomy): domain Bacteria; phylum Planctomycetota; class Planctomycetia; order Isosphaerales; family Isosphaeraceae; genus QWQI01. The sequence goes on along the minus strand of CAMCFM010000115.1, from coordinate 5,273 downwards.
ATCTCATTGTGGTTAATGAGATAGTCAACCTGAAGATTGCCTGGGCCTGGAAGCGGCGGACAAAGGCTTTTTTTGAGGTGTTTCTTGAAGATTCAGAAGAATTCAAAAGTCATGGTGTAAGAGCTGTAACAAGTGTGGTGGCCGAATTTTCAAGAAGAAAAGAGTTGGCTGGAATGGAGAGGTGGAGAAGTCTGTGGGAGTCATTCGCTTGACGCCACTCCAAAGTTCGTGAAAATAGGTGTATATCAGTGAACGCAGCCCTTTACGAGTCGTGGAAATCAGGATGATTTCCGAGCCCACCGACTTCGTAGGTCAAGGCCGCCTCCCCTCCAGCGGATCCCTTCATGAGCGACTTGACACAGACCGACACTGGTTCGAGCCCGATACGTTGCTCCCAATGCAACGAACTGGTCACGTCGTTCGATTTAAGCGCGAATCATCCTCCAGCAAATTGCCCTTTCATCAACACAGAGATCGCATGCCCGATGGTCTCCAGTGGTGAGGAGCACCGGCCTGTTGAAAATCATACTCACGAGCCAACTTCCACTGAAGAAACCAAGCTGATTGTTGCGGATCAGACGGTGAGTTCAGAAATCGGAGGGATGCTGGGCGATGGTTTTCCGGCGGTCGACGACCTGGTGCATAGCGAGATTGGTCAGTATTGGGTCGAAGAAATTATCGGCCGGGGGTCGATGGGGCGAGTTTATCGGGCCACTCACATGTCGCTGGAGCGTCCGTGTGCTCTGAAGATCATGAGCCCAGGCCTTTTGCGCCGCAAGCCTTTGATTCGCGATCGATTCTGGGCCGAAGCCCGGGCCGTGGCTGGATTGGTCCACCCACACATTGTAACGGTACATAACCTTGGTGGAGCAAAGGGTTATCACTACATCGAGATGGAATTTGTCCCAGGTGGGGTGAGCCTGCGTGAAGCGGTTGTTCAAAACGGGGCTTTAGAGGTCCCGAGCGCAACCGACTTGATCCGCCAAGTCTGTTTTGCCCTTGATGCGGCTCACCGGGCTGGACTTGTGCACCGGGATGTCAAGCCCGCGAATATTTTGCTGAGTGGCGAGGGGATGGCCAAACTGGCCGACTTCGGGCTTGTTCTTAACGTAAATGACCCATCAGAAACCACTTCCGCTGTTTCAGGTACACCCACTTTCATGGCCCCTGAGCTGTTTCAAGGCACGGCGGCCTCGCCCCAATCGGATATTTACGCGCTTGGTGTGACGTATTTTTATCTTCTAACCGCTCAATTGCCCTATAGTTCGGACAATGTCCGGCAGTTGATCCGAATGCACAGGACATCAGCCATTCCTGATGCCAAGGCGGTGAATCCGGACGTACCTGAGCCGATCCAGAAAATTCTGGAACGCTGTATGGCCAAAAAGGCAGAGGACCGGTACTCATCGGCTGAAGAATTGGCCGGTGAGCTTGAGGATCTTCTGTTTGATTATCAGGATATTGAGTCGATCGTTCGCGAGAGTCTGGAAGGAGTGGATGGGCTGGTTCAAGGCGGTTCTGATCTCTGGAGAGTGATCATGAGACTGCCCAAGGATCGGCTTCAGGAGGTCTATCTGGAAATTGAACGTGGCCCGCTTGGCCAGACCAGTCTGACGGTCTATTCAGTGTGCGGACCAGCAGATACAAACGATTACGAGTTCGTCCTGAGGCTCAATAATGACCTGCCTTATGTCGGAATTTCGATCCGCGACGTGAATGGTCAGGCGATGTTTATCATGACCAGAACCTTTGACAGGGCGAGTTTGAGATCGACTGAAATTCGGGGCACTGTCTACGAAATTGCACGACGCAGCGACTGGGTCGAAGAGCAATTGACAAAGATGGATCTTTATTGATCATGAACTGGACAATTGCCGCAAACGATCTGTGTGTCATGGGATATGAAGGGTCATGAACAACTTGTCCATTGCTGGTTTGATCATGGCTGCGATTGTGGCAGGTGCAGCCTTCGTCCTTAGCCATTGGGAGAAAGTGCGGCCGAAGTGGCCACGTCAGGGGCCTTTGGATCGGCTCTCGGACAAGCTTCGGCGGTTGGGCCTCCTGCTCTTATGGTTTGAGGCGTTGCTGATGGCGATTGGGGCTCAGATCCCGACCTCCGTGAGGGCGGATCGCCTCCTGTTTGTCTCGATCTGGGCAGTGGTTGGAATTGTGGCGATCGTGATGGTGACGATCGCAATCGGGGACTCGATCGTTCGACTGTTGGCGCATCGGGTGCGGTCAGCGGCGATTGCTGAGGTTTGGAATCAGCGGATTGACGAGATGGAACTGGATCAAACAGACGATTCAGAAAGTACTTACGAAACCGATCCTTACGATGAATATTGAAATAAAAGCCATGATATCGGACCCGTCCAGATTCAATCAGCCGGTACAAAAGCGGATGTTAAACAGACGTCGTGGAGTGGCATTGTCGGAAGTCGTGATTGTGGTTGTCATTATCAGCTTTACGGCTCTGTTTTTACTATCGCGGATGCCGAGAGGGCGTGAACAGTCGAGGTCGCTGATTTGCTTGTCAAATCTGAACCAGATTGGACAGGCATTTGCCATTTACACGCAGGCAACAGGCCAGTATCCGTCGGCCATGGGATGGGGGACCGGAGAAGCTGGGTCTGGAACGAGTATCCTCTGGAACTTGCGAGCGACATTGCAGCTTCGCGATTTTACGGATGTGGAAAGTCAGGTAAAGTCGAAAAATCCCTCTGATAACAAGAGTTTACCATCGGTTGTGGTTGGCCTGAGATGCCCATCAGATCGGATCATGGAACCCCAGTCAGCCACGAATTATCGAGCCAATACGGGGGCCGATTCTGATGGCAGAACTGGCCCGTTTGGGATCGGTCAAGTGGTTACGCCTAAGCAGGTTGAGTCAGGTGATGGATCGGCTTTTACAGCCGCTTTTGCCGAACGTTTGATTGGGAACGGCAAGGCGGAGAAGACGATCTCTAATTATCAGGAAACTCAAGGCTGTGCTGCAGCGATTGCGGCGAGTTTATCAGGGGATCCCATGTCAGCCTGGAAGGGCGATGCTGGCCACGAGTGGTCACGCGGCGATTGGTCGCAAACTCTTTATCATCATGGACTAACGCCGAATTGGAAACTCTCAGCCGTGGCGAATGAAGGAAATTGTGGCCAGATGGGGGCGTCAAGCGCACACCCAGGGAGCGTGCATGTGTTGTTATTGGATGGGTCGGCCAAATCGTGGAGAGAGACGGTAGACCCGCTGGTCTGGAGGCGACTTGGTGGGTATCAAGACGGTCAGGTGAATGAAAAGTAATACGGGTAGGATCATTGTTTTTGGCTTGGTCGAAAGAGCGGAGTGCTGCTTCGAAAGCTGCGATGATACGTACCAGATAAGTGCCCTCGAGGTTTTGGTCTGTATTCCTTAGGTTGGAACGGGCTTCGTGCTTTTTGGCAAACAAATCTGGATCTGAAATTAGCCTGGCCTTGAGATGTTCGATGGCGAATCTGGCAGTCTTGTACTCACCTTCGACATCTTTGATGTGCTCGTGCCAGTCAAAAAGACGGTATGGCATGTTCCTCGATCGCGTTCAGAACCAGGTTGATTGACTCTTTGGAAAGAGGAATAAAGGATGCCTCAGAATCATGGCGAGCCGGATCTTGTGTCTTGGGGAACTCGTGGTGAATGACCCATGCTCCCCTTTTAAAATAAAGGGTTGCGATGTCGTCGTAAGTCGGCATCAGATAGAGATCAACGATAGCATCAGACCAGGTACGTCGAATGCAATGGGGTCGAGAAGGAGTCGAGTTGGGCCTTTTTGAAGATATAAGGCTGGAATCTCAAAGACTTCGCGGCCGTTGTCCCTCATCTTTTTGGGGTATGTGCGAGTGACCCAATCGACTGGCTGGACCCAGTCTTTGATCGATTGCACGAGGTGAGAAGCCAGTATCTGGAAGTTGTCTCTTTGGACTGACACCGTATTCGTCTCGCTGTTAAAAATTATGCTTTGAAAGAGGTTGCGTCTCGCAGTAGGAGTCGATCGACTTTCAAAGCAATGAGCTTGACGAAGCAAGTCTCGATTGGCACGTTGTTGAACTTGTCCAGAATTTACTCGCCATGCCCTTCGCGCATTTCGGTAAGCCGTTTGCGTAAGAAGCTGGCTCGCAGGACGTTACGTTCGTCGACAGCCAAAGTCTGGCCGTGGATTTTCTGAAGGTGAGCGGGCTGAGTGTTGATGAAAAGCTCGTTGACCTGAGCGATTTCGAGGTCGTCGATCAAGCCAAGGTTGATCCCCATCCGCACGCTCGACAGCAGCAGCATCGTTTCTTCGCTGGAGATGGTGTGAGCGGTTTTCAGAACTCCATAAGCACGACTGACTTGGTCGTGCAACACTTGGCGGCGTTCGGTCAGGAGGGTCTGCCGTGCTTTGCGTTCGTATTCGATCAGTTGTGGGATGACGTCGGAAAGGCTTTGAATCAGTTCCGGTTCGCTCTTGCCCAGAGTCTGCTGGTTGGAAATCTGATAGAAATCGCCGTAGGGCTGGGTGCCCTCGCCGTGCAGGCCACGGACGGAGAGGTTGATTTTTTGGAGGGCGCGGAAGAATTTGTCGAGATGATTCGTCTGGCCGAGGGCGGGCAGGTGGAGCATGACGCCGACCCGAATCCCGGTGCCGACGTTGGTCGGGCAGGCAGAGAGGTAGCCAAGTTCCTGGCTGAAGGCGATGTCGAGGTGCTCTTCGAGGCGGTTATCGAGGTCGTCGATTTGTTCCCAGGCTTGCTGAAGGGCGAAGCCGGATCGCATGACCTGGACTCGGAGATGGTCTTCTTCGTTGACCATGATGGATGCACTTTCGTCGTCGTTAAGTGCAACCCCACGCGGGCCTTCACCCTCTTTGAGCTCGCGTGATATCAGGTGCCGTTCGACGATGAACTGACGGTCGAGTTCGCTCATACGTTCGACGTCGAAGTAATTCAGCTTGGCGTTCGCCTCGGTGATGGCATCACGAATCAGGGTGACGATTTCGCTCTTCTCGGCCCTGCTGGCTTTCGAGATGAACGGGAAATCGGCCAGATTTCGAGCCAGTCTGATCCGGGAACAGATCACGATGTCGCTCTCAGGGCCAGTCCCTTTGAGCCATTCGCCTGGTGAACGGGTCAGTTCGTCAAGTGTCATCTGTTCGCTTCCGTTGATTCTTCCGTTCGCGCAGGCGGTCACGTAGTTGGGCCGCCAGTTCGTAGTTTTGGGTCACAATGGCCTGACGGATTTCGGCTTGCCAACGCAGAGTCTCGAATCG
>CAMCFM010000114.1 GCA_945874095.1 Candidatus Kuenenia stuttgartensis | reverse complement strand
CCTCGTTTGGACTCGATCAAAAGGACCTTGGCAGCTCCTCGGGCATGCGTGAAGCCTTCGGCGATATTGTTGACAGCCCTACTGTCGGCCGTGTTGCGGTCGGGGATGAACTCGGCGACGAATCGGTAAAAACTGGCTTCGGTGATGACCTGCTTGAGGGTAAAAACCGAGACTCCACGGGGTAGGTCAACAGGAATCGGTTGTTCGTTGCCAGTGGCTGGAGTTCTGCCGCCTTTGGAATCGCTTTGAAAGACCTGTAACTGGCCTTTGGCAGGTGCAGTGGCACGGAGGACGACGTTCAGGTTTACGGTTTCGCCGACTTTGACATCGGAAGGCAGGCTGACTTTTTCGACCAGAACTTCCTGCTGGTTGTCGTAGTTGTAATTGACCGGGAGGACGTCGATCTGGATGCCTTGAGCCTTGGCCTGAAGTGCTTGTTCGAAAGCGTTTCCGCGATTCTGGTTGCCGTCGGAAATCAGCACGATCCGGCGAGCGGAATCTTCCGGAAAGCTGCCCATGGCCAGCTTTAGGGCACCGGAGAGATCGGTATTATCGGTGTCGAGCGAACTTTCGACGCCAAGGAATCGAATTTCGGAAGGGGCAGGTGGGACTTCGACTCGTGCATTTTTCGAGAAGACGACCATTCCAGCCAGGTCTTCAGCCTGTCGATGTTCGAGCGTGCTTTGACGCACAAAGTTCAGCATGGGCTCGATTTTGTCGCGTGGGACGGACTGGGAAAGATCGACCATATAAAGTGTGGTCAGCCGATCATTACGCCAGACAATCTGAGGCTCTGCCAGTGCAAGTACAATGAGGGAGAGGACTGCAAATCGAGCCGAGATAGCAAGCCTGCGTCGCCATCGGCCGAGGCCTGAAAGGCTCTTTCTGCTCCAGTAATAAACAAGAAAACCGAGGATGGGCAGGAGTACGAGCCAGCCGGGTCGCCCGATGGCGACTGAAATTCCGGCCAGTGATTTCGATAGGCTCGACATGCCAATTACCAAGGGGCAAAGAGGTTTTGGTGACTGATTTGGAGCGGTTCCGGACACTCACTTCAACATGACCACAAACTGTTTTAACATATTCGCAGGTACGGTTCAAAATTCATAGTCTCAATCGCTGCACTCGATGATTATTACTGTCGATCACGGAAACTGCCCCTAAATTGTCTACTGCCAGAGACCATGGATTATTCAGTTGGCCCGGCCCCCGGCCCGGCCCGCCCCAAAGACCAAGGCTGTTGCCTTCGGAGTCGAATTTCTGAACGCGGCTGTTACCATATTCGCACACATACAAGGACTTGTCAGGCCCGATGCAGATGTCGTACGGATAACTCATTTGGCCGGGATTTGATCCACGGTTGCCCCACATTCTGATGAGCTTGCCCGCAGTATCAAAAACCTGGATCCGGTGATTGCAACTATCGGCTACGTAAAGCTGATCGTCGTTGTCGATTGCCAAGGCGCGGGGTCTCATGAACTGGCCGGGCTCGAAGCCGTGTCCGCCCCATTGGCGAATCCAGGTGCCTTCGGGAGAGAAGACTTGAATACGGTCGTTGTCGCCATATTCACTGACGTAAAATTGGCCCTGAGTGTCGATGACAACATCGGTCGGGTATCCGAACAGTCCCGGTGTGTAACCTTGAACGCCCTCGCCGATCTGCTGCAGGAACTTGCCGTAACGGTCGTAAATCATGATCCGGTAAAAGTGGGTATCTGCCACCAGGACACGGCCCAGACGATCAACCGTCAGGCCACTTGGGCCATCGACATTGAGGGCGGGCATGGTCCAGTGGCGGACATATTTGCCGTTGCGGTCGAAGACTTGGATCCGGTCGGTCAGGTCTGCAATATAAAGCTGGTTATCGGCATCAAACGCAGCCACCCGGGGCTTGGAAAGCCAGCCTGGCCTGGTTCCACGAATACCCCAGACGAGCTCAGGGGTATCTCTGGAGAGATTGCTGCAGCCGAAATGAGTCACTGCAAAGGATGTTCCAATCAGGCTTTGGATGAACTGCCGACGCGAGCCTGTTTCAGGGCTTGATTCTTTGGAATCCTGAGTGATGGGATTGGATCCGGGATTGGTCACAGAGCCTGCCGTTTTATTTAGAGAGGCTTTGGAAAATTTTCAAAGCCAGATTTTGACGCGGTCTCGAATGGAGTCAGGCAATCGTTTTTCGACAATCTTACGGATGGTATCAGAATGCTGGCGGGTGCTGAAGTGAGAAACGATGATCACTTCATTTTGGAACAGATCGGCCCGGGCGACAATATCATCGAGGTGTGTATGGCCGAATTTATGTGATTCCTCAGGCCGTTCATGTTTGGTCACGAAGGTCATTTCGCAGATCAGAATTTCAGCCTTGTAGATGTCAGGATTGATGTCAAGGCCAGAGGGGGCTGTGTCACCCATATAGGCCAGTTTGGGCATTCGGAATTCGCTGGAAACTTCGACACCGGAAAGTCTTAAGTCGCGAATCTGGGGGCCTTCCAGGTGTGCGAATTCAGGGCGGAGTTTTTTGCGTTTCTCCCAGACGATGAACCCGAGGGACTCGATTCGGTGATCGGTCGGGAAAGCGGTCACTGCCAGCTCTCGGGAGATTTCCACGGTATCGCCAGGCTTGAGGCCGACCAGCCGGGCAGGGGCACGGCCACGGTCGAGCCTCTGAATGGCTCGGAGTAGGGCTTCGCAGGGTTCAACAATCTCGGCTGGCATGTAGATGGTCGGCGGTTCCATCTTCATCATCCGGCGACGCGTTACAAGAACTGGCAGGGCGGCGATATGGTCGAGGTGGCCGTGGCTTACGAACCAGTTGGGGGTGCTCATGAACGACCAGGGCTGAACGCCCAGATCGAAGCCGATCTTCCACTCGGGAACTCTCCAGTAGGTCTGGACGGCTGCGCGGGAGTAGCCCTCCACCGTAATGGTGCCGTGCTTCATTGATAGGACCGGCGCGTTGTCTACCGGGGTTTCCAGCGATTCCAGATCGGCTTCCATAGTGATTCCGGATGGGGTCAGCCGTAGCCTACAGCGATGCCCTTTTAGAGATGGCAGGGCGATGACTCTCGCAGTTGCGTTCGAAGACCAGATTTAGGTTATGATAACAGCTTAAACCGGATTTGTCCGTAATCAAAACGCCAAACCAGCGCGATCAGGATCTGTCTGATGGACGATCAACCACAGGCAAAGTGGCGGTTTTCGATCTTCAAAAGCGATCCAATATGAATGATAGAAAACATTCGGTTCTGGTTTATGGCCCGGCATATCTGGACATCGTCATGCGTGTTGGGCAGCCGCTTGTGAGGTCCGGCCATGCGCCGCTCGATAAAAGTGTGGATGGAATCTTTTGCAAAAACGCGAATCAGCTGAACGAATTGGAGATTGAGGACCCCACAGGCAAACGACTTATCCTAGGTGGGCTGGATCCCCTGAAGCATCCGACTGGGAGCCTGAAATTGAGCCACTCAGTGCTGGATTTTCATGCGATGTCAGTTCCTGTCATCGAAGTGGTTGATGAGCTGGGCGGGATGGGAGCAGGCTATGCGGCAGTTCTTGGAGGGAGGCTGGTCTCAGCCCTTGGCTCCAATCAGGACACTCCACGAGTCATGATTGAAGATGGTTTGAAGCGGTTTGGGATTGAGTATTCGCCTGTGATTATCGAGAGCAAGCCAACAGACTGGACTTTGATCGTTTCCAGCGGACCCCATGGAGACAAGCTGCCTGTGGGCTTGCGTGGATGTCACTCAGAACTTTCAGCCCAAGTCATGCATCAAGAAGGCAAATGGGATGTGGTGTTGGCGGCTTCGCTTAAAAACGAATTGCTTTTTGGGGTTCTGGAGAAGCACCCTGAGTCGCTGCGAGTGCTCGTGCCAGCGATGAGGAATTGCCGCGACCAGCAATTTCCTCTCCGAAATTTGGTGGGGCTGGCAGATTTCATCAGTCTTAATGAACATGAGTGGCAGGAGTTGACTCCACTGGACCGAGCTGCGTGGTGGGAATCGAAAGCAATTTTGTGCGTCACACGTGGCCCTGCCGGAGCTGATATTTTCTGGACTGACCGATCAGGAATCAGGCAGAATCACTATCAGCCAGCGTTTCCACGAATCGTCCCCTTGGTGGATACGAATCGGGCAGGAGAGGCGTTTGCCTCGTTCCTGATAAAGTCTTTGCTGGCTCAAGGATGGTCGAAAACCGAGAAGTTCATCACATCTGAGATGGTTGAAAGAGCAGCACTGGGAGGTTCGGCTGCGGCTGGTTTGACGATCCAGCTTCCCAGTTTTGGCTTCCCTTCAGCGCAGGAAGTTGCGAGAGTATTGCAAACAGGAATGATTTCTTGATGCGAGCGAGGCATGGCGATGAAACGGCGATTGCAAATTCTGATTCTTCTGAGCCTATGGCCAGTTCTCATGGCTCAGCCTCTGTTCTGTCAAGAATCGCCACTGGAACGTGCAGATCGCGCAGGAGCGAATCCTTCGACACCGACCCGCAAGCCGGGCCAGCAGCGTGCAGGTGTGGATCGAGCCCGTCAGTTTGCAGACCCTCGAAGGTGGGTTTTTATTGCCGTTGTCGGATTTCTGGTGGTGGGAGGTGGTCGAAAATGGCTATCTGCCAAGCGTGGCCGACAGATGGCTGACAAGCTGGCTGAGAACAAGGCAACACCTGACGAAATCCGCAGTTCTGCCAGGCATGGCCGACTGGTCGTTCAAGATTTGTTCCGAGTCATGGCTGAAGGGGCATCGGCTGAGCATAGGTTGGCTGCAACAGAATCCCTTGTCAGGCTTTGGCGAGCGGATGAGCTGATTCCTGAAGAAGAGAAAGCGATCGTGACGAGGTCTCTGGTGGTGGATTGGCAGATCCGTCGCAAATATCCGCGACTGCTCTCAGGCCAGATTCAAATCAGGGCCTTGTTTGGGGTTCCAAAACTCGTGGATCATGAGCTGAACTCATGGCTGATGGAGCACTTGCATTGGTCTTACAGAGTGACAGGCACGCGACGGGCTGCGGACGATGCCTGGACAGTCTGCAAAGTGGCACCAGCGAGAGTCGGTTTTGAGATCATCACAGATGACTTTCCTGAGGATGGCCCTCACAGGCTGATCCTTCACCTGCGTCTAAAGACTCACGAATTGACAGACAACTGGGAGCTGGATCTGCCCGCTCAATCGACCAGTTTTGACTGGGACGATCACCTTCAGCCAGGTGCTCTGGTGACATTGCCTGACAGCCAAAGGGCTGAGCTTTGGGCCAACGCGATTATTTTCATGGGGGCATCTGGCGATGATGCCTCGCCGATTTTTGTTCAGCTTGACCATCAATTTGCATTAAGAAACCCGGTCTTACCGGCGCTGAAATTGCCCATTCCATGCGACTTGGCACACAGAATGATGCTGGAGATCGAAAACGTGGCCGGTCGGTGGTCAGCTGGTGAATGGATTGAATCGGCTCAAACCATGATCGTTACTGACGGTGTTTTGCCTAAAATTTGGCCTGAAAAAGCGTTTCGGGTGTCAGGTGATGAAACTGGGCTGACTCGGGGTGGTCAATATCGGATGCGTGTTGTGCTTGAACCGAATCCGGAGCGTGGGTGGTCTGATCCGATGATCCGCAGCGTCTGGCCTGATTCGATTGTGAGCGACTGGGTGGCTGTGGATGTGGTGCGAAGCTGATTTGTTTGAAGCGGTGGATTTAGCCATGCTTTTCAGACACATATCAAGATAACTCAAAAGATACAAGCAGGCTGGAAGACTTGCAGGAGCAATGGTTGGTCGATTGAGATGATCATTTACACGAGGCATTATTTCCGAAAACTCCAGCTCGATGTTTCAAAGCCGATCCGCCTTGAAGCCAATCAGAAATACTCCACGAAACATAACGGTGATTTGTTTCGCTGACTCTTCGGGTACGTTACAATCAGCCTCTGTTGGCCTGCCTCCCATAGAATCCACACCCTTCCAAAAATCAGGAAACGACCCCCCAGATGAGATTGCTCGCAACCCTTTCCACTTTGCTGATGACACTGCCAGCCCTGGCATATGCTCAGGATCAGGCTGTCCCTAAAGGCGAAGTCACCAAATTCAGCTTCGAAAACTCCAAAGTCTTCCCGGGCACTTATCGCGATTACTGGGTTTACGTTCCCAAGCAATACGACCCGGCCAAGCCAGCCTGCGTCTTTGTCTGTCAGGATGGAGTTCAGTACAACGCTCCTGCCGTTTTTGACAAGCTGATCGCCAGTGGCGAGATCCCAGTCACAATTGGCGTTTTTGTCATGCACGGTCGCGTCAAAGCTCAGTCAGACAAAGCCCTTGACCGCTTCAACAGAAGCTTTGAATATGACGGCCTGGGCGATAGTTACGCCCGATTCATCCTCGATGAACTCCTGCCCGATGTCGAGACAAAAACTGCGACTGATGGCCGGGCCATCAAACTCTCCAAAAACGGTAACGACCGCGCCATTGCCGGCAATTCCTCAGGCGCTATCTGCGCCTTCACAGCCGCCTGGGAGCGTCCAGACGCTTTCTCTCGCGTTTTTTCAGCCATTGGGACATATGTCGGCCTCAGGGGCGGCAATGTTTATCCAACACTTGTCCGAAAGTACGAACCGAAGCCAATTCGGGTCTTTCTGGAAGATGGCTCAAACGACCTGAACATCTATGGTGGGGACTGGTGGATGGCGAATCAGGAACTGGAGCGTTCCATGATTTTCGCCGGCTATGAGGTCAAGCACTCCTGGGGCGACGGCGGCCACAATGGCAAGCACGCCGGCGAAGTCTTTCCTGAAGCCATCAAATGGCTCTGGAGCGGTTGGCCAGCACCTGTCAAGGCAGGCAAAGGTTCCAGCCAACTCCAGGAAATTCTGATTCCCGGCGAAGACTGGGAACTGGTTGGCGAAGGCTATCAGTTCACAGAAGGGCCGACTGCCGACAAATCCGGAACCGTTTACTTCAACGACATTCCCAAGGATAAAACCTATAAAATCGGCACCGACGGCAAGCCGGTTGTGATCAATGATGCCTCGAACAAGTCGAATGGGATGGGATATGGCCCTGACGGCCGTCGTTATGTGGTCTCAACCGGCACGGAGCAGATTCTGGCCTATGACGCAGAAAATAAAGCCTCTGTGATCGCCGAAGGTATTCGGGGCAATGATCTTGTGGTTCTGAACAACGGGAACGTTTATGTGACCAACCCATCGTCGACCAACGAGCCTGGCAAGGTCTGGCTGGTCAAGGCCAATGGCGAGAAGCAGGTGGTGGACACGGGCCTGAACTTCCCCAACGGTGTGACGGCATCGCCTGATCAAAGCCTGCTCTATGTGGCCGAAGCTCGCAGCCACTGGGTTTGGTCGTATCAGATCCAGGCGGATGGATCGCTGAAGCATAAGCAGAAGTATTATCACCTGCACATGCCTGACAATGCCGATGCAGCTGGTGGAGATGGCATTCGGGTGGACCGCGACGGCCGGCTTTATGTGACCACGCGGCAAGGGATTCAGGTTTGTGATCAAGCGGGGCGGGTGAATTGCATTATCCCTACGCCTAATGGAAAATCATCGAACCTGACATTCGGTGGCCCGGAATTGAATGTGATTTACGTCACAGCCGGCGAAAAGGTCTATAAGCGCAAGGTGAAGACAGTGGGTGCCAATGCTTGGCAGACACCTATCAAACCTGCTGCTCCAAGACTTTGATTTAAGACAGGCCAGAAAACAAAGGTGCCAGGAACCGCATATAACGGTTCCTGTCGCCTTTATGAATTGGTAGAACGGGGGTTGTTTTTCATGACATGTTATAGGTGATTAAAGGTGCGATTTAATAGGTTTATTTCTCTTTTCTCAGACCTCATGAATAATCATTTTTAGGATCAGGCCGGAAATAACTTCCCGTTTTTAAAACGAACCAACCAATCCTGACGCCAATACCGGCTAGATACAGGGCGATAGCCCACGATTTCCGCGTCTGAATCTAGCCGCAGGGCGATAGCCCCCGGTTTCGGCGATTTAGAAATCCAACCGGGGCTATCGCCAAAACCGGCTAGTCAACAGCCGCAGTTTGCTTTTGGCCACGGTTCGCTAAAAAGCGAAAAGTTATTTCCTACCCGTTCCTAAGCCTCTATTTATATTTCAACCGCTGGGGCCACCACATTAATTGTTGCCAATGCCTCGGTCGAACGCAGCGTTTTATTCGACACCGTCTGACGCGCAACCCCATCCACAAAATCAAGCCCACGCTCTTTTTCTCGCTTTTTGATGTCAAGAAAAATGGCCATCAAATCGTAATTGAAGCGAGCGGCGTGTGCGTCGCGAACTGTCCGCACATCGTCCACAATAGGATCGTTCATGACATCGTCTCCCATAATTCCTCGGGCGTGCAGATAATCGGGGCCTTGAGCCCTTTGGCAATGCAAACCGCCTCAATTACGGGTCGCATCGTGGCATTGGCCAGGTGTCGGCAATTCCACGTCAACAGATAAGGAATCGCCTTCGTAGTCGCGATGGCAATATGCAGAGCATCGACAGCTGCTTTTCTAGGCAATGCCCCCGCGTGAAGCAAGTCCTCTGCCAATCTCAAGGCCTCTGTCGTCGTCTCAATCACCAGCATGGTCTGTAGAACAATGAGCCTTTCTTGAGCTGCCTGCGCATTTCCCGCTCCAGCTTCGTCAAGTACGAGTTCTGAAACGCACAGCTCGTAGTTTTCCTGACAAGTTTCCCACCATTCGTGCGTGATTTGCTGATGCGCCGCAATGATAAGGTCACGACTGGGCCGGGCCGTCAAGTAGCTGACGATGGTCGTTTCGACGTAGACACGTTCAAGCTTGCGCATCGCTTTCCTCGATTCTTAAGTATATTATATACATAAAGCTTCTTTGCGGTGTAGCTCTATAGAGTTGTCTTCGACCAATAAATTCCAAGAATATCCTTTGAACCTTAATTCGAGCAAGGCGGAACAGACACCATCTTAACTCCTTATTTTTCATTACTTACGCAAATCCCACCTCGCCTTTGCCCAAGTCTCAAAAATCTGGGCCATACGTGCGGCCACGTGGTCCGAAGAACCTGACTGGCCGAGTTCGGCTATGAACAAATTTTCGCTGCTTGCCATTTTTGGTAAATCGTAATGGCAACTGCCTATCTCCGGCAGCGACTTCACAAATCAGCCGATCCAAGACTTTGATTTTAGACAGGCCAAAAACAAAGTTGTCAGGGGCTGCATAAAACGGTTCCTGGCGATTTGATAACTTGACAGAACGGCTGGTTGTTTTTCATGAAGTATTACAAGCACTTAAAAACATGGATGTAATGAGTCCCTCACACTTCATGGGTGATAAAGCATATTGATTACATATCATTTGCCACAGAATTTCAAAAAAAGAACGGCTCTTTTTTTATCGGAAATTAAATCGGCAATACACGAACTCTCGATTTAAATTCATCATCTACGACTATTGCACCTGAAGCAAGATCCTGTTAATGTTGCTTCAACGTCGCTAAAACTATGGGTAACAGGTGATTTGGGAGCACATCCTGTCCGCGAATTTGGAATACGCTGGGTCCATATTCATGAGTCAAGGCGAGAATGGTCCCGAAATCAAGGTCGTGTGTAAAAATGATGTAGTCATTGACTCTCGCCCAATCCATGATTTCGCGATCTCTGGCGGATGGATCGCCGATGGAAGCCCAATGAAGAGTTGGCCAACCGTGTGCGATGAACGCTTCAACCCAATTCGGAGAAAGGTTCATGTCGATCAGGATTCGAATCTGGCTCATACAGTTGCCAGCGATATTTCACGTTCCTGTAATCGCCACGCCGCATAGGCAAGGCATTGGTCGATATCTTCAGATTCCAGATATGGGTAAGCCGTAAGGATCTCTGGTTTTGTATGTCCCGAAGCGAGCAGTCCAAGCACAGTGCTAACCGTGACACGAAGGCCACGCACACAGGGCTTGCCCCCCATCACAGCAGGATCAAGCGTGATTCGATCGATTTTGACCATCTGATATGCCTTTCTGATAAGCTGGTGACGGGTTGGTTAACCTTGCCGTATTCCATCATTGTATCAGAAAGATCTTGATCCGGGATGATGCGACCAGCGATCAGAACGATCAGCTGCAGAATTCAGGCCTCAATCTCCGGCTTTTTAACTTTGATTTATTTTCAACGTCCAATGCGGCTTTCGTTTGTGCAAGCGGATATACCTTCAGCCTGCCCCGCTCTTCTTTTGTGTCCTTTT
>CAMCFM010000113.1 GCA_945874095.1 Candidatus Kuenenia stuttgartensis | reverse complement strand
GGTAAAGTCGAGCTTTCTACTCAGGTACCACGTGTTTTGGCCTATTTTGCCAACGCAGCGATGGGCAATACCGTGATCCAGGTTCTGCCGCAACTGGGTGTCAGAGCAGATCAACTCGGTGAAACTCCACCCGATTTGATGCCGAAATTTCAGGGAATGGTCCTTTCCATACCTTGCGAGACACCGGAACTGATGGCACAGGTGGAAAAATTGTGCCGGTCTCAAGGGGCCAGGGTTCACCGATCCCGCAGTTGATTCAGGTCGTTCAAAGTTGTAAACCTCGCCCTCCTCACATCCTCCAACTGATGGTCAGTAACTGCTGTCATATCAAAAGGAACGCTTTATGTCTCTCCATTGGCCATCTCGATTCCCATGTGTCATCGCAAGCCTGATCATGATCAGCGGGTTCGCAACCCCCTGCTCTGTAGAAGCTCAGGCCTTTGCAGAGGGGAAATTTCGGGCCAGTGCTCCGGCGTATTCAAAAGAGCTTCCCAAAGTCCGTTCCGGCGAGCCAGTTCTCTCGTTCAACGGTAAGGATCTGACAGGATTTTACAGCTATACCCACAACAATAAGTTCGAAGATCCGCAACAGGTATTTACCGTAAAAGACGGCCTTCTGGTGATCAGTGGAGAAGACTTCGGGGCCGTCACAACCAAAGGTGTCTACAGGAATTACCACCTGGTGACGGAATGGCGATGGGGGCCACGGACGTTTGCTCCACGCAAGGACAAGTCACGGGATTCCGGGATCCTGCTACACTGTGTTGGTGAGGATGGTGCTGTGGGCGGACACTGGATGGAGTCGCAGGAATGCCAGATCATTGAAGGCGGTTGCGGCGACTTTATCATGGTGGCCGGCAAGAACAAGCCAAGCCTGAACTGTGTGATTCGCAAGTCGGGTTCAGCCATGATTTTTGATCCTGAAAAAGGTACGGACGAGGCCCACAATTCTGGCCGGTACGATTGGTGGGGGCGCGATCCGAAGTGGAAAGATGTTCTCGGTTTTCGGGGCGAGCGTGATGTTGAGGCCCCGTTTGGAGAGTGGAACCGGATCGAAGTCGTTTGCGATGGCGACACGATTACCAACATCGTGAACGGATATGTGGTGAATATCGGGACCAAGTCGAGCCATACCGAAGGCAAACTCCAGTTTCAGTCCGAAGGGGCTGAGATTCAGTTCCGCAAGATTGAGATTCGCCCGCTGATCAAGTGATGTTGAGGTTTGCCCTACTGACGATGACACTTTGAAACCCTAGGTTTAGACACGGTGGTCTCTATGAATTGGCGAGTCAAGCGGCTCACGATTGGACTCCTGCCGTTTATCGCGGCCGCCAGTTCGTATGGTTATCAAGGTGCGTTGGGCGATCCCACAAAAGAGTTTACCAACCCGACCGCCAAGCTGATCATTGATCGTGGTGCTCCACAACTGCTTTCCAAGCTCTCAGGTGATTCAAGGCCCGGATATCTGGCCATGAGCACTTTGGCTCTGATCAAATGTGGTCTGCCTAAGGATAAGCCGGAGATCGCTGCTGCACTTGACTCTTTATCAAACCGAGTCACCTCGACGTTTTACAACTCCGTTGAGGGTGAGGATAAGTCGGTTTATGAAGCAGCTGCGCTCTTGATCCTGTTCGCTAATGCAGAGCCGGATAAGTACAAAAAGCAGATTGAAAATCTGGCCGCGTTTATCGTTGCCAATCAAACGGCGAGTGGCTCATGGGGTTATGCAGGATTCGGCGCAACGCCAGGTGCCGGCGACACTTCCATGACTCAGTTTGCCTTGCTGGGGATTTGGGAAGCGACAAATCTCGAGATAAAAATATCGCCCAATGTTTTTGACAAGGCTGCAAACTGGCTCCTAAAAACACAAAAAAGTTCGGGCGGATTCACGTATCAGCCACTTAAGGCTGAGCGCGAGCCGACCGTTTCGCTCACCGCTGCTGGTGTGAGCGGGCTATTGATTTGCCAGTCCCAAATTTCGCGGACGCGAACCAAAGTGGTCGAAAAGATCGGTAACAAGCCGAAAAGCAAGTTGCTGGTCGAGATTGATGCGGAAGGCAATGAAGCAGAATCTATCGATCAGCCCAAAGCTCGTGGCCTGATCACCTCATCCGAGGACCTTAGGCGAGGTGTGGAACGGGGCATGAGCTGGCTGGCAGCCAACTTTGGTGTGGAAGCCTTATGGGGTGAAACACCTTACTATGGGCTTTATTCGATGGAGCGAGTGGCGTCATTAAGTGACCTGGAAGTGATTGGATCCAAGGCCTGGTACGACATGGGCCTGAACTATATCAACTCGCATTTAAGTCCTGATGGTTTGGTGGAATCGACTTATGGAAAAGAAGTCAACACAGCCTGGGCCCTTTTGTTCGCAGCAAGAAGTACGCGTGATTCGATCCAGAAAGCTGAAAAACGCCGACTGGGAGCTGCCAACATGCTCGGTGGCCGAGGCTTGCCGAAAAACCTCAACGATCTTGTCATCCGTGCAGGACGGGTTGGCGTGAGTCCGATGACAGGCGCTGTCGAGGGGATGCTTGATGCCTTGACAGACCCAAAAATCCAGGATACTGCCGCTGCGGAATCAGGACTCATGGACGCTTACAGTCGCCAGGGCGCAGCCGCTTTAAGACCTTACAAGGACCGATTGATCCGTCTAGCTCGCGCACCGGATCCACAATTACGCGTGATTTCCATCTGGTGTATTTCCAGGCTGGGCGATCGTGATGTTCTGCCATTGATCCTCGATGCCCTGACCGACGAACAGGACAGCGTGGCAGTCGAGGCTGGAAAAGGTCTGCAGTTTTTGTCACGCCGGCTCATTGGATTCGGCCCTGAAATCACGGACTCAGCAGATCGTACCGTTGCGGCCAATACCAAGGCGGACTCCTCGAAAGCCTGGAGGTCCTATTTCAAGGATGCATTGGCTGCCACTTTGCCATCTGAAAATTCAGGTGGAAAAACCAATCCCCCCGGGGCCAAGCCATGAGCACTGCCATCGCACCCTCTAAACAGGAATCGCTTGGTACAGGCAGGATTGTACGAGGAGAGACTCAGTATGACCGTACAGTCTCAGGCCTGATCGCAGCAATTTTGGGAGTCGC
Source organism: Candidatus Kuenenia stuttgartensis (assembly GCA_945874095.1). Classification (GTDB taxonomy): domain Bacteria; phylum Planctomycetota; class Planctomycetia; order Isosphaerales; family Isosphaeraceae; genus QWQI01. The sequence goes on along the minus strand of CAMCFM010000113.1, from coordinate 7,181 downwards.
TTGCGTCGTGGGCTGGCTATTCATTCAGTATATGGCCATGCAGGCATTTAACAGGCCCATGTCCGCCCCTCTCGAAATTATCGAAGTTTCCGGTGGCGGGGGAGGCACTCTGGAAGGCACTGTTGGAGAGTCTGAAACGATCGAAGTTCCTGGAGCAGCTTATGGAGCAGCCGCTTCCAACAACGAATCAAACGCATCGGAGTTCGAAGAAGCCAGTGTTTCGATGACACCCAACGTTGTTTTCGACGGTTTGACTGGCGATAGCGAAGCCGTCATGACGCAAGATCTTGGCCCGGCTGTGAATTCTGGGGGGGCCGTTTCCACTGGACGACGTTCAAGCCAGAAAGGCACAGGCCGGCCAGGTTACGGGTTCGGGCCTGGTACGGGTGGTGTGCCTCGTGAACAACGCTGGAATATTATTTACGACTCTGGCCAAACCGTAGACGAATACGCCAAAGCCCTTGACGCCATGGGAGTTGAGGTGGCCATATCGAATGGCAATCAGTTGACCTATGCCAAAAATCTTTCGAACCCGAAGCCATTGGTTCGAACGGGCTCTCCAGAAACGGAGCAGCGGCTCTATTTTCTTTGGCTTGGTGGTGGACGAAAAGCGATTGATCAACAGTTGTTCCGCAATGCGGGTATCGATCCTGGCCAAGGCGCGATCTTCCATTTCTACTCCAAAGAATTTGCCGATCGTCTGGCTCAGCTTGAAGTGGGGTATGCCAAGCGTCAGCCTGGCCAAATCAAACGGACGCGGTTTCGTGTGACGAAGAATGGCAACAGCTACGACCTTGTCGTGGCCTCACAAGAGCCGCTTCGTTAAACGCTGTCGGAAAAAGCAATCCATAGTTGATTCGCTTCGGTACAGGTGAAATAGAAACCCAGGAACTCTCGAATGGCTCGCTTGGAATTGCATGGTCCGGGAGGCACGCTTGTATCGGTAGAATTGCCCAGAATGGGTAACCTGCTGGTCGGTTCCGATGCCGTTTGCGATATCCAGATCCACGATCCCGATGTACAGCCAATCCACGCCCGTCTGAAAATTCATCCAGGCACGCTCCAGATCGAGGCCACGCCTGAAGGCAAGTCGTTTCGTCATAACGGCAAAAGGGTTGCCGTATGTCAGGTTGCTCCCGGCGACGAACTCGGTTTTGGAGAGCATCGAGCCTATTTCTTTGCCGGCGATTCTGCTCCCGCAAAGCCTGCTCCACAGGCTCCTTCACGGCCATCGAATCCGGCTCCTGTTAAACCATTAGAACCAGTCAAGCGAAAAGTGGATAAGCCACTTGAACTGGATTGGGATGATGTGGCCGATGCCTCAGTCGTTGAACCAGCGAAGCTAAAAAAGGGTTCAAGGTCGGCATCGAAAGAATCAAAAGTTCGCAAATCTCCGGAACTGGCGGATCCTGTAAAGCGTTCATGGCTGGATCGACTCCGAGGCCGCTCGGAATCGGTTGATGTGAGACATGTCCCAGTGGTCGCCGCTGAAGGTGGCCGTGGCCTGAGCGTATTCGCTGATGAAGAAGAGACTGGCAAAAAGCTGGTCACAGCCCCACTGATTGTCTTACTGGGATTAACTTTAGTAGGCCTGAGTGCAACTGCTTTCGGGCTCTGGTGGGTGATTGACCGTACCCGGGCCAACAGGGCTTACGAATCGGGCGTCTCCGCCTACGAATCAGGTGATTTTCGAGCCGGTTCGGAACGGCTGTCCAGTTTTCTCAGAATGAGACCTGACGAAGAACGTTCATCGAATGCTCACATATTGGAAACTCTTTCCCGAGTCAAAGAACTCACATCCGGGGCATCGCCGCAACTTGCCGGTGGCTTGGCAATCGCTTTGAAAGAGTTGCCTCCACTTGCCGATGAACCCGCTTGGAAAGATCGCCAAATGGATGCAGCTGAAGCAGTTGCAACCCTGACACGTGATCTGGCCGCCAAGGCCAAGCAGAATGCATCCGTTGAGACGGTGGATCAAGCCAGATCAGCATTTCGACTACACACAGAACTGGCGGGCGAAGCGGCCGCCGCACAACGTACCCGCTTGAAAGTGGACCAGTTTATGGCTGAGGCAGAAGCCTCAGTGGCTAAGGGTGAAGCGCGAACAAAAACTCTGGGATTGATGGACGAAGCACTCAAGAGCCGCAGCAGTCAGTCGGTATTTCAAGCTCGTGATGAGCTTTTGGCAAAATATCCGGAACTGATCGCAGATACGATGATCTCGAAACGGATTGAGACAGCGAATCAACAGGTCCAGGAAAATGTCAAACTTTTGAAGATCAGTCGACAAGCCGAGCGTCAGGATTCCCCCAATACGCTTGGTCAGCCTCAAACAATTTTTGTTCGGGCACAATCGGCATCCACTCAGAAAGCCAAATCTGCCGGCCCTCCAACGCCGGCCCAAATTGCAGTCGTTTCCGGATCAGGCCTGATCGTTGGGCTTGATCAAGCGACCGGAAATGTCTTGTGGCAAAGACCTTCAGGAACCAGCCCTGGTTTCGACCCCCTGTTGATCCCTGAAGAAACTCCACCCTCTGTTCTGGCGTACGACGATCGCGACCAATCGCTCGTCAGACTTGCTCTGACGGACGGAAAACTGATCTGGCGTCAGCCTTTAGGCGATACACCCAGAACGGCCCCTCTAGTACTTGGGAATCGTCTGATTGTCGCCTTGCCAGGCAAAGGGCACCTGCTCTGGATCGACCTTGGCTCGGGGCGTGTCAATGATGGGCTTGATCTGAAATGGCCCTTAACAGGTTCTGTGATTGCATCTACTAACAATCAAACACTTTATGTACCTGCTGACCAATCCGTTCTATTTGTTATCCAGGTCGAGCCCAAAGCCTGTTTGAAAAGTGTTTACCTTGGACATCGACTCGCCGCATTGAGGGTTCCCCCGATCCGTTCAGGGCGTTTTCTGATGTTCCCCGAAAATCGCGAGCTGAACACCGGATCGCTCCAGACATGGCTGATTGATGACCGTGGGACATCGATGCAAAGGCTGCAGCAGGAGCCACTTGAGGGCTGGTCATGGTTCAAGGTGGCTCAGCAGGGTAATTTGATCTGGACTCCACACGATAAAGGTGGTTTCAGCGTTTTTGGAGTTGGCGATTACACCCTGGCCAAGCCATTGACACAGATCGGCAAAAATGCGTCCACCAAAACACCTGCACATCCCTCCGTTGCCATGGCTGTAGGGCAGAGAGAAGCCCTGATTCTTGATCGCACCCTCAAGCACTATCGGCTTGACGCCCAGTCCGGGCGACTGGACATCATGCGTTCATGGGACATTCCCGATAGCCATGCCGTAAGCTCGATCAAGAAATTTGACGACAATGTTTATCTGATTTTCCTGGCCTCGAATCGCGACCTGGCCCGAATTGCCATGGCCATTGACTTGAGGGCGGATGAGCCTCTCTGGTCCACCTCCTGGGGCACTTCGATGGAACTGACTCATCATGCGGTGATCAAATCGAAGCTGAACTGGCTGGACTCAGCTGGACGTTCGTTTGATACGGAAGTTGAAAAGTCGAACGAATCCAAGGCATTTCAATGGTCGCCCAAGGCTTTGTCAAACAAGGCTGAAGCAGCCCTACCTGAAGTCTCGGAGTCGGAACAGAAGTGGAACTGGCATGAAGCGGATGACTTGCGTATTGGACTTTCCGAGACTCAGGCCAATCAGATCCGGATTCAGGATAACGCCGGTTCGCCCATCCGTAGCCTGACCTTACCGATACCGACCAAGCTCCCTCCTGTCCGTCTCGACAAGCTACTTTTTATAGCAGGCGAAGGGGGAGAGGTGGCGATCGCCTCTGCCGAGGACGGTTCACCACAGGGTCAGCCATTCGTTCCAGATTACGAAAAAACGGCACTCTGGAAATGGTCGTCGATCGTTCTTCTTGAAGACAAGTCGATTGTTGTTAGCGACACGACTGGTCGATTGGTCAGGCTGGCCATTGAACAGGATCCGCCACGGCTCAGGCAAACGGCCAGAAGTCAGGTGGACGGCAAGTTTACAGGCACTCTGGTCTCCACTGGAAGAGCCGTTTTGGCACTACTTGCAGACGGGACCGTATTTTCACTGGCCGGCCGCGATCTCTCCGTTCAGACGAAATGGACATTTTCAGGTGCTGGAACTCGCCTGATCAGAGTCTCTGCGAACAAGAGCATGATTTTTCATCCCTCAGGCATAGTGCGTGTCATCGACGCATCAGGCCAGATTGAACTGGAATCCAAGACATCATCGGTGATGCCTCTCGGGCGTCCTCTGCTTCGAGACAATCAGATTGTCTGGCTGACCCAATCCAATCAGACCGAATTGGTCAACTGGCCTCTGAACGAACCAAATCCTTTGAAATTTGCTCTCAAAACCTGGGTCCTTGGCCCTTTGATTCCAGATGGGGATGACTGGATCGTGGTGGAACGCCCTGGAGTGTTCCGGCGCATTCCCAAATCGGTCATGAGTCAGGTTAAGCCAGGCCAAACGGCGGCCGTATCACCGAATGTTGAGGCCAAACCATGAGATCTCCCATCCCGTTTCTGACCACGATCACATCTCTGGCCGTCTCGATCATTCTCCTGGCCAACTCGACGAGTCAGGGCCAGGCGCCAGCTAAACCTGATACGGCTCAGGAAACTCTTCTGACAAAGTCTCCATTTGACAGAATCAAATTGATCGATTCATCGGAACTTGAGATTGAGCCGGTGGCTTCCCGGCCTCTCCCCGAGATCAAAAAATCGCCGTTTAACCGGACCTCGCGCAAGCAAAGGTCACCAGAGATGGACGCGAAGGTCAAAGAGGCTGAAAAAGACCCAGCCATTCGGATCGTCGTCCAGCCAGTGGAAGGAGATGGTGCGGAATATGCGCTGTACCGTGAAGATATGGAATCGATTACTTATTTTGACGACATGCTGGTTCAGGAAGCCAATCGCCTGATCGACTCTGGCGACTTCGCAAAAGCCTTTGAATACGTCCTGTTGGTTCATGGCCGCGATCCAAAATGGAGGGGCTTGGAAGAGACCCAGATCAAACTTTTGATGTCTGAGGCTCGCTCGAAATTCGACTCCGGCGACCACAATGCTGGCTTGCAGTACATCACCGAAGTGCTGGCTACCCGTCCAGGTGACAAAGAGGCTAAACTCCTTGCCATAAAAGGTCTTGAGCAATTGGCTGAAGCGGATCTGGCCGATTCGCGATTCGAGCGTCTCCGCGAAGTGAAGGCCCGAATTCAAGCGATCGACAAATCGGCACCAGTCATCGCTGCGTTTGCCTTGAAGCTCCAAACCATCTCCAAAGAATTTTTGACCAACGCTCCGGCAGATCGCCCTGAACGGCTTGATCAACTCAACGATGCCTATCGTGCCTGGCCTGAGACAGAAGGCTTGGCCGAGGCTTTATCAGCTGCTCAAAAACGCTGGCCAACGGTACGGGTCGCAGTTGCAGAGTCGATCCGCCAGCCCTCCCGTGTCTGGGGTGCATCCATCTCGAATCATCGTGCCGCAAAGCTCGGCTTTTTGCCACTCCTGACGGATCTCTCCGAAGACTCGTTCAAGGGCCGGTCGCCTCATCAATTGCTTGAACGATTTGAAATGACCGATCTCACCACGGCAAATCTGCTCCTCAAACCAGATTTAAAATGGTCCAGCGGCCGAGCGATCAATTCGCGAGACATCGTGGCAGGCCTAAGCTCATGGGCACTGCCTTCAAGTCCAGCCTATCATGGAGTTTGGGCCAGTCTTGTCGAATCCGTCACGGCGTCTGACGATCGGAAAATCCAGGTCAAATTCATTCGCCCGATCTTTCAGCCTGAAAGCTGGTTTTTAAGGTCGGTTGGGCCAGCCGAAACCAGTCAGGCTGAAAAGATTACCCCCGAATCATGGGTCGGCTCAGGGGCGTATGAATGGAAAGGCCAAAAGGTGGAATCACTTGGCCCTGAAAGTGTTTTTGAACGAAAAGTCGAGAAATCAGCAGGTTTGTTCAGACTCCGCGAACTTGTATTTGACGACGATATGGAAGCCTGGCAGTTGTTGATCGACGGTCGGGTCGATGTCGTTGAGCATGTTCCATCAGCCATTGCTCCCGGCAGTTCACCACCCGACCAAATTATCATCGCACCTTATTCTGTGGCTGAGGTTCACTTGCTGGCACTCGATGGGCGAAATCCACTTCTGGCCAACCGATCACTCAGGCGTGCACTTGGATACGCCCTGAACCGATTGGAATTGCTTGAGGAACAGTTTCTTGGTCGGCCACCCACAGCCGATGAGATTCTGGCAGATGGGCCATTCCCCAAGGGGTCTGCATGGGACGATCCAGAGATCACGCCCCAACCGTTTGACCCGGCCATGGCCGCTTTGCTGTTCGCATCCGCCCGGAAGGAAATGAAAGTCGATCGGATCAAGCTCACTCTCGATTATCCGCGACGTCCTGATATCATTCGATCTGTGACAAAGATCGCCGATAATTTGCGAGGTTTTGGCCTTGATATCACATTGAAAAGCTGGTCAGCCAGCGATCTGGAAGAACGTTTGGCGAATGGCCAGCCATTCCAGCTTGCCTGGAGAGCGATCAGCCCATCCACCAACCATTTCGAGATCGGCAGTTGGATCAGCCCATCGCTTTACGCTGCCCCATCCTCAAATGGACTGGCCGCAATGGCGAGCCCGCTCACATTGTCACAAGTGCTGGATGTGGAACGATCCTGGAACGAGGCGGTCGTCCGCCAGTCAGGCCGGTTCATCGACCGGCTCTGTCGCGAAGAAACGCCTGTGATCCCGTTGTGGCAGGTGCCTCGCCGATTCGCATGGCGAAAAAGTCTGACAGGCTTAAAGCCCGGTATCGACATGCTTTATCAGAATATCTATGGCTGGTCTATTGCATCTGAGGTGAAATCAAAAACACCATGAGAAAGTATCACTGGCTCCAATCATGTCAGCTCGCTTTACATTTGGCATGTTTTTCCACCTTGACCATGGCTCAGACGACTGCTGATCCGAAACAGTCCACGCCCGCCCAAATACCGGCATCGGAATCATCAAAACCATCGGTTCCAGAGAAGGCTTCCAAGCCGGCTGAATCTAAGGATATCTCTTTGGAGCGTCAGGCTTATCGTATCGAGATCCGATTCTCAGTCGCCGAAAATGTTGCTCTTGATTCATCGACTGCCAACCAGTGCCTGATT
>CAMCFM010000112.1 GCA_945874095.1 Candidatus Kuenenia stuttgartensis | reverse complement strand
CCGGGGAATTTCGCAGGAGCACCTGCCGTATTATATCGGCTTTTTTGAATTCGTACACAACACAAGGGCGAGAGGTAAATCGCTACTCAAAAGCATGTTACAGATATTCTTGTCACCACCCTGCAAGCCAGCATGAGCCAAAAAGATTTCGTCAAGTCTTCCAACTGGATTGCAGGTCATACTCGGGCAATGTAAAGTAACTACTACCTATCAAACTTGACGAAAAATGAGTCGTTTTCAGAGAGAAGACTTCGATCATCAACAAATTAAGATTCGAAGTCTTCTCCAGTCTATGCCAATCAGGGAAACCGGTATGTCAGACAAGACCCCCGAAAATACGCCGGATGCCGGAGACAAAGGAAAAATCGACAAAACGGTCCGCTTGCCCGAACCTGTCGTCAGCCAGTCGGTCGAGAACTCCGGTACCAAAGAATCGCCAACCACACTGGCTAAATTCAAGGGCAATCGCTACGAGCTTCAGAAAGAGCTTGGCGATGGTGCCTTTGGCGTCGTTTACAGAGCATGTGACAAAAGCCTGGAACGCATGGTCGCCCTGAAAATTCTCAAGAAAATCGCCACCGTCAGGGACAGTGCCAGCCAGCAATTCCTGACCGAAGCCCAGGCCATGGCCGCCATCACCAACGACCATGTCATGCCGGTTCTTGATTTTGGTGTCGAAGATGGTCGGGCCTTTATCTCCATGCCGCTTTTGGGCGGTGAAACGCTGGGCTCCCGGGTCGAGCGCGAAGGCGCCATGTCCAATTCCGAAATCGCTCGCATTGGCCGAGAAATCTCCAGCGGCCTCGCCGCCATCCATGCCAAGGGCTTTCTGCACCGCGACCTGAAGCCCAACAATATCTGGCTTGAAGCCGGCTCGGGCCGGGTCAAAATCCTTGACTTCGGGCTCGCCCACGACCCCTTGGAAGACCCGCAAGGACTGGCCGGCACGCCGGCCTATATGTCACCCGAACAGGCAAACAGTCAGCCGCTCGATGCCCGGTCCGACCTCTTCAGCCTCGGCTCCGTGCTCTATTTCTGCGCCACCGGCCGCCAGCCATTCCCTGGCACCAGCGTCAAAAATGTACTCGATTCAGTCCAGAAAAACGATCCACCCAGCCTGCTCCGGCTTAACCCCGGCCTGTCACCTCACCTGGGTGAACTGATCAATCTGCTTATGCAAAAAAATCCCGAACAACGCCCGGCCTCAGCCCGTGCCGTTCTGGAACAACTTGCCGAACCCTCCTCACCAGCCAAAACTGCTCCCATGGCGACTACCCCCGTCAATCGTCGCTGGCTGCTCTGGGCAGCGGCCGCAACCGGTTCAGCCATCGCTTTGCTGGCACTGTCTTCATTCCTGAAACCCGCCAGGCCAGATCCCGGCAATCCGCCGCCGCAGGCCAATGTTGCACCTCCCGTGCCAGGAAAACTCCGCGTCAAATCGCTTGAGGTTTATCATTTCGCCACGGTAAACGCTGATCAAACCAAGCCGAAGGGCATCATCGGCAAGGATTCGTTCGCGATCCATCTGGACGACGAAATCACTGTCAAGGCAACGCTCAATCGTCCTGCTTACACTTATCTGATCATTTTCCGGCCTGATGGTCAGGCTGCCGTGCTTTATCCGCAAGACCCCGACGACATTCCGGAACTGACCGATACGCCAGCTTATCCGTCACAGCGGCTTCGCGAACGCTATTTTTTGGAAGCCAAAGAAAAACCGGGCCTCTGGATGGTCGCGGCGTTCGCCTCCGAAAAACCACTGCCCAGCTACAACCAGTGGCGAAAGGGCCTTATGAGTAACCCCTGGAGGCGGGAGCCAAATCCGGCCAAAAATCTGGTTGCGATGTATGATGGCAAAATGCTCGAATCACGCAACTCGCCCGATCGGGCCAGCAAGACCACTACCGACCCGACGGTAAATCTCGTGTCGGTCATGATGGACTACTTCACCAGCCAGGGGGCCGACGCCACCTCGGCCGTTGGCTTCGCAGTGGAACAGTTCAAAAACTAGGTGATTTGGATGAAATACAAAATCTTTTCACAGGAGCTTGCCATGTTTCGCCTGATTCGCTGTGCATTTTTTTTCTCTTTGGCACTGGGTCTCACTGTCTCTGCGCAAGACGGTCCAACGCAGGCCGAACTGGCCGCTAAACCGCCGTATGAGCGGATATTGCAAGGGGCAAATCTAGCTAAGGCGCTGGATTTGGAAGCGAAGTATGAAGAAAACATAGAAGCAGGCAGATTTGCCAATGCGAAAGCGATTGCGGAAGAGTTAATGAGTTTGAGGGCACGACTTCAGGGGGCGGATCATTGGGAAGTGGTGAATGCAAGTTCGAAACTGGCTGAAGTGGCGATTTACGCCAAATTGGGGCCTTCGGAATTGGCAGAGCTTGCAAAAGTCAATAATTTAAAACAAACTTACCTCGAACTTTATCAAAAGGGACAATTCGAAGCAGCTGCTGAAATGAGTGAGCAGGTTTTGGCTGTCCGCAAAAAACTTTTCGGCGCGAATGATCCCGTTTATGCCAACAGCCTCAATCACCTCTCTATAATATACCAATCCATGGGCCAATACGCCAAATCCGAAACGCTCTGTATCCAGGCACTTGAACTGAAAAAAAAACTTCTGGGCGAGAACCACCCCGATTATGTCACCGACCTGAGTAATCTCGCCGCGTTGTACGAATCGATGGGCCAATACGTTAAAGCCGAACCGCTAAGTATCCAGACACTCGACCTGAAAAAAAATCTTTTTGGGGAGAACCATCCTAGTTATGCCACCAGCCTCCATAACCTCGGCTGGTTGTACAAATCCATGGCCGAATATGACAAAGCTGAACCGCTTTTTATTCAGGCACTCAATTTGACAAAAAAACTTCTGGGCGATAACCATCCCAATTACGCCATCAGTCTCAATGCCCTCGCATCGTTGTATATTTCCATGGGTGAAAACGCCAAAGCTGAACCATTCTGTATTCAGGCACTCGACTCAACAAAAAAACTTCTGGGCGATAACAATTCTACTTATGCCATCAGCCTCAATAACCTCGCCACGTTATACATTTCCAAAGGCGAGTACGGTAAAGCCGAACCGCTCTTTCTCCAGGCCCACGACCTGACAAAAAAACTTCTGGGCGATAACCACCCCGATTATGTCGCCATCCTCAATAATCTCGCCGGGTTCTACAACTCCATGGCCCAATACGCCAAAGCTGAACCGCTATTTCTCCAGGCTGTCGAGTTGAGAAAAAAAATAGAGGGCGAAAACCACCCCGATTATGCAACCAGCCTCAATAATCTCGCCGTGTTGTATTATTCTATGGGTGATTACGCCAAAGCCGAACCGCTATATCTTCGGGCCCTCGACTTGACCAAAAAACTACTGGGCGTAAACCACCCCGATTATGCAACAAGTCTCAATAACCTAGCAGCGAATTATGAATCCATGACCGAATACGCTAAAGCCGAACCGCTCTATCTCCGGGCTCTCGACGTAACCAAAAAACTTCTGGGTGAAAACCACCCCGATTATGCTATGAGCCTCGATAATCTCGCCTCGTTATACAAATCTATGGCCTTATACGCCAAAGCTGAACCGCTTTCTATTCAGGCACTTAACTTGAGAAAAAAACTTTTGGGTGAGAGCCACCCCAATTATGCTAAAAGCCTCAATAATCTCGCCTCGTTATACAATTCCATGGCCTTATACGCCAAAGCTGAACCGCTTTCTATTCAGGCACTCAACTTGACAAAAAAACTTCTGGGTGAGAATCACCCCGATTATGCTATCAGCCTCAATAATCTCGCCGTGCTATACGTATCCATAGCCGAATACGCCAAAGCCGAGCAGTTATTATTCGAATGTAGCAACTCTTACGAAATGAGCCGAATTGCCCGTGCAGGTGGATTCCAACGGGCGATCGGCGGCGAAGCTCAAAACCCCAATTTCTTAATGGCGAGCGTATCCGCACATCTCAAAAAGCCCCGTCACGGCTTTGAGGCAATGGAAAAGGGCCTCGCTCGTGCCTTCCTTGACGTTCAATCCGAACGCCGAGGACAGCAACTCACAACAGCACAGCAAGATCGCAAAGTCGCCATCTTAAACAAGCTCCGGCGTATCGAATCGGGCATCAATATTCTCATCAATCAAACTCAGCCGAAAAACGAGAAAAAACAAGAACTCGATACGCTGATCGTAAATCGCCGAAAGTTAAATATCGAACTGGCAGAACTCGCCGCCGAACTGAGCCGGCAGGAAGTTAGCGACTTGGCCACAATTCAGCAGACCATTCCCTCTGGCCATGCCTTACTAGCCTGGGTCGATGTTAACAGCAACGACATAGAGAAAAGCGTGGACGACCACTGGGCCTGTATCGTGAAATCGTCCGGCGAGCCGGTCTGGGTGCGGCTTCCCGGCAGCGGCAAAAAAGGGCGATGGACCGATGATGAAAGCGATCTCACCTTCACACTGCGTGCCCAGCTTGGCCTTGATAGCAGGCAGCAAAACCAGCAACAGATCAATGACCTGTTCGACAAGATAAAGACCCAACGTATCACGCCCTTGCTGAGCCACCTTGAAGGCATTGAGACGCTTTATGTCGTCCCTGTAAACCAGTTGGCCGGGATTCCCGTCGAGCCGCTGCTGCCCGATCGCACGATCTGCTATGTCCCCTCGGGAACCTTCCTTGCCCGGCGCGGCAAGCCGGTAGAACAGCCCAACACGATCCTGGCCCTTGGCGACCCAGTCTTTCCGCCGCTTGCCGCCCCAAAACCCACACCCGCACTGCCGCCCGGCGGCCTGCTTTTGACCCAGGTCGTGCCTAATGGAGCAGCCGACAAAATTAATCTCAAGGCCGGCGATGTGCTGGTTTCTTATGCAGGCACGAAGCTCGAATCGGTCGAGCAGCTTGGCAAGCTCATCGCCGCAAATGCCGGAAAGAAAGACGTGCCCGTTGTAATCTGGCGTCAGGTAGAGAATGTGGTTACGACACGCGATGTCGCCCCAGGCAAGCTCGGCGTGGCGATTGCCCCACAGACGGCCCGCGAGGCGATTGCCGCCAGCCGCCAAAAGGATGTCTTGTTCGCTACCCTTGTGCATGGAGAAAGCTGGGACGAACTGCCCGGCACAAACGTGGAGATTGCCGAGCTGAAAAAACTCTTCGGCGAATCAGGTAGCCGCTATCTAACCCGCTCAGACGCCAGCGAGCAGAACTTGGACGTCTTACGCAAGGCAGACTCACTCAAGAATTTTAAGTATATACACTTGGCCACGCACGGCCAGACAAACAACTCAATCGCCTTTAATACCAGGATCTTATTGAGCCAGGACAGGCCTAAAGCCACCGTAGCCGCCGCTGGCGAGCCACTGCTGGACAACCAGTTGCTGGCCAAGGAGGTTCTGGACCACTGGAACCTGAGCGCCAATCTGGTCACGCTTTCGGCCTGCGAAACGGGTTTGGGCCGAAAGGGCGGTGGCGACGGCCTGCTGGGGTTTGCCCAGTCGTTCCTACTGGCGGGTGCGCGATCGGTCTGCCTGTCGCTCTGGAAAATTGACGACCAAGCCACGGCCCTACTGATAGACCGCTTCTATCGCAACATGGTTGAAAAGAAGATGACGAAAGTGGCGGCACTAAAGGAAGCCAAGGAATGGCTGAAAAACCTGACCGTGAAGGATGCCGCGGACCGACTGGCGGTGGTGACAGAAGGCGTTTCTCGAGGATCGAAGCCCGGCCGGGAAGTTGTTGACGTTGTGACCAATAAGAAAACCGACAAGGCCCGGCCATTCGCCCATCCGAAATACTGGGCCGGGTTTGTTTTGATCGGTAGCCCGGATTGAGTTTTCAGGGCATTTTAGCAGGATATGGAACCTTGCAGACGACTCTTGTCGAATGATAGCTTATTCGAACAGGCCGTTTCTCCACTTTCCCTTGGAGCGGAACATTAGGAAAGTCGTATGATGACAGAAAACTCAAAAAATCTTAAAATAGTTTGCAAGTCTGCCTGAGCTGAACCGTTACTATCAGTATCAAGTAGTCCTGTTGGGCTATCGAATCGTCCAATCATGTCCTCTCAGAATCATGAAGAGTCTTAACATGGAAACGCTATCAACAGGCAGTCAGCCTACATGCTATACGCAACTGTTTAACCGTCCTGACTATTTCTATATCACTTATTTTGAGAGGGTACGTCGGGCTTGTCTAACTTATTGTCGAAACGATTCAGATGCAGACGACATGGCACAGGACTTTGTACTAAACAAAGTCATGACCGGGGGGCTTATCCTGAAGTATCAGGATCGAATCAATCAGGAAGTCGCTAACGGCAAGAAACCTACGTCGTTTCGTAAGTACCTTTATCGCGCGATCTTAAACTTCTGCATCGAACAGTCAAGAACCAGAAAACGCAATGTTACTCAGAATTATGATCCGCAAATCATTGGAGAATATGTCGCAGGTGAAGATCGAAACCTCGATGCGGACAGTCTTTACGCAATGTCTATACTGCATAGAACGTTACAGGGTGTCAAGAATCATTGTCGCAAGAAGAAAAAGGAGATGAATTGGGTGATCTTCGAAGAATTGGTTCTTGCAGAATATTTGACGGGACGCAAACCCAAGAAAAGAGAAGAACTGCGGTTACAGTTCTTTCCTGGAAGTCGCGACAACCAAAAGATTGATAGCGCATTAACGACAGTAAAACGGATCTTTCAACGAATTATTGAAGATAGTTTTGAAGCAGAAGGAGAGAATTCAGCCACGGGTCAGGAGCTATTTGATGAGTGGATGGGAATTCTTAAGAAGAGTAATGCGTCACTCCATTCGGCACTACAGGCTGCCTATCGGGTCTCGTCACCGGTTGCTGATTCAATTGTTGCGAAGAATTCGATTGATATGTTTTCATCCCCCAGTGATGAGGCGATCGGCGAAGACGAACTTAGTCTTTTGTTAAGTTACAGGATGGATCTTCCATTAACGGACTGGGTAAGCGTAGACAATTTGATGGATCTGATACCATCTAAAAGTCCATTTATGCCCGGGCAAAATGACCCCGAGATCAGAAAACTCTCAATGAATGTTCTGATGTTTCCTACGCATGCAGAATTTCAAAACCTACAGAAAATAAATGTCGTAGAACTATTGAAAAGAATTAAGAATCAATGCAGAAAGCTGGCAAACGATCACCAAAGTGCTATTCCTGGAGAGATATACACTTTGTTTTATACGTTGACATCCGTAATTGCGAAATATCAGTATGGAGAAACAATCTATTCTCTAAAGGGTTCACAAATGCAAGCCAATATCAAGTGGTATCTTGATAAACAATGGGTCGATGATCAGATTCGGTATTTTTTCAAGCAGTCACTTGCAGAACTAGAACTGTGGCTTGATTAAGGATTGGATAAAACTAGATCGATCTTACAACCCATAAGCCCAATCTCACAATGGAATCACGCAAGATGCAAAATTCAATGTCTGATCGCAATCTGCTATTTGGTATTCTGGCAGTGCAAAACGACTTGATCAGTCAAGATGATCTGATTCATGCAATGAATGCATGGCTCTTGGAGAGTTCCAAATCGATTGGTCAGATTCTTGTGGATCAGTCTAGACTGGATCAGGTAGATTGTGACTTGTTAGACCAAATGATTCGACGTCACATTGCAAAGAATAGTGGAGATTTGAAAAAGGCGATTGGAGCAATATCAAGCGCAGAATATTTTATCGACTCGCTAAAACAGCTGAATGACAGTGATTTTCAAGTAGGAATTGCTACCATTAAGCTGGGCGAAGCCGATTATTCCAATAAATCAGATTCTCAACCTAAGATGTCTGACGGCGAAGTCAAGAATCACATAGGGACTGATTCGTCAAACCGAAGGGCGAAACAAAAGCCTGAGGGTGGATGGAAAGCTGGTCGATTTCGTGTGATTCGTCCACTGGGTGGCGGAGGGATGGGGAAGGTCTATGAAGGTTATGATGACGAAGAACTTGGGCGTCGTGTTGCAATAAAGATGTTGCACGAAGATCGGTTTATGGATCACGATAGGCTTGAACGATTTAGAATAAAGCTACGTAAAGAAGGCGAGATTAATGGGAATCTGGAACACCCTAATATAATTCCAGTCTATGGACTCGGTACAACAGATGATGGTAGGCCGTTTTATGTCATGCGATTCATCGATCGAATTAACCTGCATCAGGCGATTCGAAACTTTCATGCAGATAAACCATTACTTTATGACCCTGCAAAAGAAGATCCAACGCTCAATAACGGTATAGAAAAAAGTGATGCAGGCCAGATGGAAGAGACCATTCTGGCTGTGCCTGATGTCATGAAAAAGAAGGCTGGGACGAATCAGATAAACAGTCATAAGATGAAGTTTCATCGCCTCTCCGGATCACAGAATCTCGCATTTCGAGAACTGCTTGAAAGATTCACTGATATCTGTGATGCGATTGATTATGCACACTCCAAGCGGGTACTACACCGAGATCTGAAGCCTGGTAATATTATGCTTGGTGAGCACGGTGAAACTTTAGTCATCGATTGGGGGTTGGCTAAGACTCAGGTGGGAGAAGCGAACGAAAAGCTGAATGAGGAAGAATCGCAGGCACTCATTGTCGATTCAGACATGCTGGATGATGAATCACAGCATGGAGAACTCAAAGGGACCATGGGCTATATGGCTCCAGAGCAGCTTTCTGGGGACTTGACTAAATTTAACGAAACAACGGATGTATTTAGTCTTGGTGCAATTCTATTCGAAATTCTTACTGGACACGCTCCGTTCTTCGACAAAGAGAAACGATATGAACTGGATCAGATTCGTGATGTTCGAAAACGAGCTGAAAGGCTGTTGTCATTTATAGAAAAAGAATCAAAAACTCCAAGACAAGTGAATCATACAATACCACGCCCCCTCGCATCGATTTGTGCCAAGGCACTTACAGCAAATCAGGCTGATCGGTATCAGACGGCAAATGCTCTTGCATTTGATGTTGAGAAGTGGTTGGCTGGCGAACCTGTCTCAGCCTATTCGGAAAACGTTTTTGAATGATGCCGAAGATGGGCTAGAAAACATCGATCGATTGTAGCCATGATGGCATCGTCTTTTGTCATTCTGGCAGGTGGCTCTATATTCTACGCAATTGAACTTGGTAAATACAATAATGATCTTGCGAACAAGAATCTTGAAGTAGAACGACAGAAGTCGATATCCGATATGAATGAGAAGCTTGCAATTGATTCGGTTCGTCGATTTGCTGAAGCTGTCAGCCAGGAACCCCAGCTGAAAAACCTTCCGGAATTAGCGGAACTCAGAAAGAATCTGTTAAATGAACCAGTCCGGTTTTATCGCAATCTTACAGCAGTCAGCAAGAACTCAGCAGCAGCCGGTCAGAACTCTTTGCAAAAGATTGGTGATGGTGCATTTGAACTTGGGAAACTGCTTTATGAGCTTGGTAATCAGGAGGAAGCGTTTAAATCATTTCAACAGGCCTTGGAAAACTATCAGGAAATCGGGTTATTGAAACCAAATGATAATACAGCTCAGTTAGGTATTGCAAAATGCTATCATAGTATTGGACGAATTCTTAATTTTCGAAATGAGATTGACACTGCAATTGTGAGCTACAAGAAAGCCCTCGATATTCTCAAGCGTATTAGCGAATCTGATCCAGATAACATTGTTTATGCTCTAGCCTTAGCGTCAACTTATAACAACCTTGGGAATATTGCACATGACCAACGTTCTTCGGATGAGTTTGATTACCATTTAAAAGCTGCTGATATTCGGGAGAGAATGGGTCGCAAATACCCCGAGAACCCAAAGCCAAAACTAGATCTTGCAGCCACTTTCTTGAATCTTGGAAACTCGTATAAAGATATACATCAGGATGAGAAAGGTCTTGAGTATTATCGAAAATCGGTGAAAGTCTACGAATCGCTACTAGTCAATGATCATAATAATACAGAAATAATAAACCACCTCGCAAAAAGTATTCATAATATCGCAGTCTGGCTTGCTGATAGAAACCGACCTCAAGAAGCATTGGTGGACTACATAAAAGTTTTAAAATACCAAGAGACAAATGTAATCTCACACCCATCTACAGTGGAATACCTTAAAGACTATTCCGGAACTAACTATAACTTAGGTAACCTATATTTGTCTCTCGGTAGAACAGATGATGCGTTTTCGTCGTTCCAGAAAGCAATTAAGATTCAGCAAGAGATCATTCAACTTAACCCTACTAATGTTGTTTATCAGATTGAACTATCATCCACACTTAATTCTACAGCTATGTTATATCGTAAACTCGGTAATCGAAAAGAGGCATTGTCAAATCATCTCAGAGCAATAGATATCCAACGGAATCT
>CAMCFM010000111.1 GCA_945874095.1 Candidatus Kuenenia stuttgartensis | reverse complement strand
GCACAGCCCACTGCAAAAGGGGCTTGGCAATAGGCGGCCATTTCGGTTTCGAGACCGCTGACTTCAGGGCCCATCACGAAAGTTTGTTCACGCATCATTCGCAAAACGACGGGTTCAACCTCGTCGCGAATGGTCTCGTACTGGGCCTTCAAGTCCAATGCGGGAACCGGGCGATCGCCCCATGATTCCGGCCATTCCATGCTCAATGTGGCTTCCGACATTGCTGGCACACTCCTTTGTGCAGGCCTTTTAGGATTCATGCGAAGTAGATTTCGCAAAATCCCAAGGCCTTCAGGTTGGGCGATCCTTGCCCGACGTTTCTTCTTTCAGACTTAGTATTCCTTCTTTGAAAAATCGTCAAGACGAGTTTCCGTTTTTACAAATTTTGCAGAATTTTTCAAAAGTTCTGGTTGTGTGATCCGCCTTTCAGAACCTTGGAAATAGCGAACTACTGGCTCATTCATGGGTTATGTCAAGTTCGCGGACACGTTCCTGAACCAGCTTGTCCAAAAATTCGTGAGGCCCCAACGGTGGACCCAGACGGAACTCGATCTCCGGATGCTTCTCCATCAACTGGTCGCGGGCCTCTGCCAGATCCCTCCGGATGTGCACACCTGCCGAGAGAAAATAGGGCACCATCAGCACACGCGTGGCGCCTTTGGAAACGCATGTGGAGCCACTGGTTACGATATCTGGCTCAGCCAGTTCCAGATAGCACGGTTCGATGATCGAATACTCGTTGAGCTTCAAAAGCCGCTCTGCCAGATCGACCAGCTCCTGATTGGCTTCAGCCCGGCGACTGCCGTGAGCCATCAGCAAAAGGGCGGTCGTTTGGGACACTTGGTTTGTCGAGTCTGGCATCATCGGAATGACCATCGTTTCTGGTGAGATAGGGAGGTTCCACAGATTTGTACATTATAGGCAGGTTCAGGCAATCGGGTGACCCCATGCTTGTAAAAAGGCTGGGACCGACAGAGAACTAGGCTTTGCGAGCCTTCCAGCCGAACGTTTCATACTGATAATCAAACCGGTCCGCATGGCAGGTCACCACTCCAAATGCCTCAGCATCTCCAAACACCGGCCCCTTCCACCACATCCCACTGACGGCACCCGACTGAATATGCGTGATATGATTGACATCTATCCGCTCGCGTACATGACCGTGCCCTGAAAGTACGAGTTTAATATTGTATGACTCGAATAATTTACGCAGCTCGAACCCATTAGAGATCAAAGCTCCAGCGGATAATGCTTTCTGGGGGCTTCCGACCACCTGATGCCAGGTCGAGAAAAATGGAATATGGGTCACAACGATAATCGGCCTGGATTTACCGGTCGCTTCCAGATCTCGCTTCAGCCAATCCTTTTGCTGGTCGTCGATGAGTCCAATATAGTCGGGTGAATCGCTGGCCTGACCGATGGAGTCGAGCAAGATGAAGTGCCATCCACGGTGATCGAAGCTGCGATAGGTCTGCCCATGGCCATAACGTTCGGCAAATAAACGCTTTCCGTATTGGGCGTGGGTCGGCTTGATCTGCTGGTTTTTTGACCAGCCGACCACATCGTGATTCCCGATGGTGTGATGCACCGGCAGTTCCAGGCCCTTCATGCACTCATCAAAAAGAGTCCACTGAAGGTTCATTCTGGGCTCGTCCACAGCCAGGGCGTCCATGATCAGGTCTCCACCGGTGATCACGAAATCAGGCTTTGGAGAGAGTCTGTTTACGGCCTCTATACACTGCTTAAATCCCTCGACTGCTCCAAGTTCAGGCTGGACGTGCATGTCTGTCAGGTGGACGAAGCGGAAGGCGGGAGGTGAATTGTCGAGGGGACCGGCTTGCAAGTGATCGGAAACTAGATGGAGGAATCCTCCAGCCGTCATTGAGCTGGCTGATTGGCGAAAAAGTTCGCGGCGTTTGATCCGCATGGGAGATTGTCCATTTCGTTGCGGTGGGGGATCGGGTTGGATCATGAAGTGGATCATATCAGATTCGTCCATTTGAGGTCATTCCTGAGCCGTCAGGAACGAATTGTGGATACACCTCTTGAAATCATAATTGCTTTGGTATAAAGTTGTTTAGAGAATCAGAACGTAGTATGCAATTAAAGGTGGGGGCCCGAACGCATGTTGCAGATAAAGCGTAAGGCTTTCACATTGATCGAGCTTCTGGTCGTCATTTCGATTATTTCAGTATTGATCTCATTGTTATTGCCTGCTGTTCAATCAGCCAGAGAATCGGCCCGGCGCGCTTCCTGTATTAATAATTTGAAGCAGATTGGATTGGGGCTTCACAACTTTGAAAATGCCAACAATTGTTTCCCGCCCGCTTTTGCGTTCCCGACAGCCACCCTTCCAGCTTCAGTTCAGGCCAAATATCATAATCCTCCACCCTCTGGTTTGGGGTACCCGCGTTTACCAGCAGATTTTGGAAGCAGTTGGGCTTCAAAAACCAACTTGAATAATCTGATTGTGCATGGCTGGGCAGCATTGACTTTACCCTACCTTGAAAATTCCAATATCGCAAATGCCTATAATTTTGAAATTCCATTTTGTGGTACACCCAGATCGGCCGGTGTTGAAGACCGGCATCCCAATGCAACCTCGATCATGACAGTGGTGAACACTTTTATCTGCCCTTCAAATGCAACCGGAATCACGACGACCAAGGGCGCGACAATAAATCGTGTGACAGGTCAGGTTGTATCAGGTTGGACGGGCGGAGTTTCAGATTATGCTGTTAACCAGTCAATTCAGGGTGAAGTATTGAAATATCTACCCCCTGATATCACGTATAATGGTGTCATGCTGATCAATGCACCACGGCGGATTTCTGAAGTGATTGATGGAACATCCAACACCTTTCTGATGTCGGAAGATGCTGGTCGACCAATTCGTTTTGTGAAGGGTAAACTGGTTGGCAGCAATGTCAAAGGGGCCGCCTGGTCAGACTTCGAGAGTACTTATACCACTGAAGGCTGGAACGGGCTGCCGTGCCATACCAATTGCGATAATGACAGCGAAGATTATTCATTTCACCCGGGCGGAGCCAATAAACTCTTTGCCGATGGATCCGTCAGATTCATCAAAGAATCGATGGATTTCAAGGTGTTTGCCAAACTATTGACATTTAAAGGTGGCGAAATCATTTCAGCCGACGAATATTAATTTAAACCAGTTTGGGCTTCACACGAAATATATTGGAAATTCGCAAATACATCTCTAAACCTTTAAAATTAATTTATAATTGCTGTTAAAATTATCTTGCGTCTTGTTCTTATGACAATCACTTTTCGGTCGCAGGAGAATGAGTTTTCATGATCAATCGAAGCCGTAAGGCATTTACACTCATTGAGTTGCTGGTTGTAATCGCAATCATTGCCGTTTTGATTTCCCTGCTGTTGCCTGCTGTGCAATCGGCCAGAGAAGCGGCCCGTCGTGCCCAGTGCATCAATAATATGAAGCAAATTGGTTTGGCATTGCATAATTTTGAAAACACCAATGGATACTTCCCACCAAGCCTGGCATTCCCAACCGCCGCACTTCCAGCGTCGATTCAGGCGGCCATGCACAGTGCACCACCAGCAGGAGCCGGTTACCCACGCTTGCCAGCCGAATTTGGCGCCAACTGGGCTTCAAAAACCACGGTCATGAATCCGATTGTCCATGGCTGGGCAGTTCTGACATTGCCTTTCCTTGAAGGTGGCAATCTGGCGAACGCCTATAATTTTGAAATCACTTACTGCGGAACGCCTCGGGCTGCCGGTAATGAAGACAAGCATGAAAATGCAACCTCGATCATGACCGTCATGAACACCTTTCTTTGCCCGTCGAATTCGAGTGGTTTAAATATTACGAAAGGCACGGCATCCAACATCTTTACTGGTCAGAGGATCAATGGCTGGACTGGTGCTGTTTCCGACTATGCCGTGAACGAAGCGATGCAGGGATCGATCCTGAACTTCTTGCCAACCGGGACCAATTATATTGGCCTGATGATTTTGAATACTCCTCGCAGGATCGCTGAAATCGCAGATGGTACTTCGAACACGTTTCTGATGTCAGAAGATGCCGGCCGGCCGACTTCATTTGAGAAGGGCAAGGTCATCGGCAAAGACATCTCCGGAGCAGCTTGGGCTGACTACGAAAGCTCATACGGAACTGATGGCTGGAATGGCACACCCTGCCACACGAATTGCATTAATAACAATGAAGATTATGCATTTCACCCAGGTGGAGCCAACAAGTTGTACGCTGATGGATCTGTTCGATTCATGAAAGAATCCACAGATATCAAGGTTTATGCCAGACTTCTGACATATAATGGCGGCGAAGTTGTCTCCTCAGACCAGTATTGATTGAAATCAGGAAGGAAGCCTCAGGATGCAACTTCGAAAATCCACGGTCCTCTTGATTTCAGCGATACTATCAGGATGCGGTTCATCATCCAATGAATCAGGTGTCGTGACTGTACCAGCCAAGGGTAAAGTTCTTGTCGATTCCAAGTCTTTTGCAGGTTTGAAAATTCAGCTCAAACCAAAATTCGAATGGAAATCCGACAAAGTTCCCTACCCTCATGCTGTGACTGATGATAAGGGTGAATTTGTTCTCGAAACATTTCAGCCTGGCGATGGTGCCCCAACTGGCGATTATGAAGTCAGTATCACCTCTCCAACAAACGAGGGTCTGGGTAAAATCTCAGATCCGATTGGAAGCCGATATGCAGACTCTTCAAAATCAGGACTGACTGTAAAAATCGGCGATTCGGAAGCCAAGATCCCTGACTTCCAACTCAAACCAAACACTGTGGAATCCAGGGTCCAAAAAAGCGCAGCCAAAAAGTAATTCGCCCTAACGACGAATATTCTAAAAAGGGCATTCCCTGCGAATGCCCTTTTTTTTAATCACATCAACAATCAGCCGTGCGACTTATCGAATTCGGCCTTTTTGGCCACATTCAGCCATGTGTGCACGTGTGGGCTGCCGTGGAAATACCATGAGAAGGCAGGCCCTTCCAGCTTCCACACATCCCAGACCCCATCCTTGCCCACATCGCCTTCTTTGTAGAAGGTCAAACGCATGGCATCCACTCCACCGGCATCCTTCACGCACGACATCAATTCATCGACATCCGCCTTCCGGAACGGCCTCGTGCCAGCATCAATCAATTGCTGAACCATCGCCTTTTGCTGACCATCCAGCGACTTGATCCCAATCCCGATTTCCGGCAGTTTATCGCCCACAAGCTTGATCGACCGGGCATCGTCAGCCGGCCCTTTAGGAGCCATGGCTGCCGCCTGTTGCTTGTCATCAAGGGTTTTGAAGATCTTGTTGGCCATCTCGCCCTGATACCACCAGACGTTCTTGGTGTGCTGGGCGTCTTCATTAAAGTTTCCAGCCGCTGCGTGTCCGTAGAAAATTGGCCCACCAAATGCAACTCCGTCCACGGAATTCCCGTCCGCACGAAGGGTGTCGTGGCGACCTGACAGAACCCACTCGAACGGTTTGTCCGTGTCAGGCTCGCCGAAGATCGCGATGTGATAGCCTTCAAAACCGTCGTAATCGTCTTCCATCTGGCGCGTAAAACGGTCATACCCTTCTTCGCTTGTCAAGCCCTTAAAGATCTCTACACAAAGGGCTTGCTGATCCTTTGACAGGTCAGAAATCTTCGGCTTGGTGATCGCCCAGTTGTTCCCGATCCGGCTCCGCAAAGGGTGGTCGAACGGAAAGCAAAGAATCTTTCTCTGATCGTCTTTCAACGACTTAAACAGCCTTCCAACAGCCGTTTCCGACGAATCCGTCCGCTTCGGGCCAACCACGGCCTGATCCGCAATCAGTTGTGGCATTCCAGTGCCTAAAATGGTCGCTGCACCAATGGCCTGGGCAAACTGCCGACGGCTCAGGTGAGCGCTGCCTGAACTGGCTTTGTTCTCTGAATCTGACATCGTGTTGACTCCCTTACTTTGGGTTTTTGGAGAATTCTCGTTCGGCCAATGTTTTCCATTCGGCGGAATGTGAGGTGGGACTTCTCTCAAACTTACGTCAACCGAGTTGGCGAGTCAATCAATTTGATTTGCTGATCCGGGCATGGATCGATCCTCTCGGAGAACTTTCCAAACCTTGGTTTGACTCTCCTTAAGCCCTTCAATCAGAACTGGTTGAAACAAGTCTGGCCAAAGATCCAGACTCGCAGGGGCCAGCCAATCAGGCAGATTGTCGCCCACGAATCGGCCATGATCGACCAATAAAAATCCAGCATTTTTTTGAGCCAAATCCTCGACCACTTCCTCAATCGTGGACTGTTCCGGCCACCTCACGCCCACATGACCACTCCTCCAGAAAACATCACCAGGATGTCTCGACGCAATCACCTCTGTCGGAGCGACTTGCTGCGCGATCCACACGCAGGCTTGATCAAAATCACGGTCAAGCATCATCGGAGTTGTGCGTATATTCTTTTGCCAGGTGTGGATACCAAACACCATCGCGATTCCCGGAATCAGCCAGATGAGACCTCGAGGTGTCATGAAACCTGCCACTCCAAAATCATGAAAAATATGACACAGAACGACAAGACCATTCGCAAACGCCAGCGATAAAATCGGGATCAGAGGGATGAGAAACCGACCAGCTTCAGTGAACGGCCAAACGATCAGGATCGACAAGCTGATACCGAAATAAATGGCTGAAAATCGGGTCAGTGGGGATTTTGCCAGCTTGATAAACCCTGCGATGCAAATGATGCAAAAAACAGCCGCTATCAAAGTGGCTGCTAAGGCCATGGCTGGACTGGACATAAAGACAGTCGCCGTTTCAATGTAAGGGCCAAAGAGGCTGTCGGGCAATCGCCTTGTGTAGAAAATCGACTGGTCCGCCAATCGTTCGATAAATCCTCTCGACTGTCCATCTTTCGCCAAAAGTTCTGCCTGAGTTCCACCACCCACTGACCACTGCCAAACAACCCAAGGCAAGACAAATAAGGCAGATATGATGGCTGAAGCCATGGCTTTTCGAGGCTCTTTCCGGCAAACGAATTCCACAAAAACAGCCCCTGCCAAAGCCACGCCCACCTGTCTGGAGAGGATCGAAAGACCGATCACCATTCCCAACAAGGCGTTATGGGATCTTGGCCGTGATGGTTTTTTGGGATTCATCATGACGAATACGATGGCTGAGAGTGCGATAAAAAGTGATTCACTGCGGAGCTCTCCGGCAACGCGAATCCAGAGCCAGTTGAAGGTCAGAGCCAACCCTAAAGGGGCGGCATATTCTGGGCTGACCTGACGGAACCATCGGATGAAGAGTAATGTTGAAATCAGCCAGAAAGTCACAGAAAGCATGTGAGCTGTGTAAGTTGGGCTAATCACTCCTGGTGGAATCGCCTTCCACGCGACGGACAATACCACAGGCCAGCCGGGTGGAAAGTGGGCGTGGGCAGGGGCATCGGGCTGATCAATTTCGCAATATCCACGACCGTCTGTCAAAGACTTGGCAAGGATCAGATATCCCGTCTCATCAAACCGCGGAGGAGCGTCGAAATGGACGCTTGGGATCATGAATCCCAGTAACAGGATCGGTAAAATTCGCTTCAGACAGCTTTTCATGAACCTTCACGGAAATCAATTTCGTATGACAAGGAGTGTGCCGCAATGCAGGCTTATTGTACACCAGTCATCGTAATATGGGCCATCATGGTTCCGTGATATGGCCGTCGAGGCGTTTTATCAATCCGGATTGACGACGATCCGCCTGGAGGTTTCTGAACCATCGCTGCCAGATCTTTTTTCGAGTCTGTGTCAGGCTTTACGTACGGATTGGCTTCAGAGCGGAGCTTTTCGAGGGCTTTGAGTTCGATCTTTCTGGCCCATTCACGAGTCACTCCAAGTCGTTCGCCGATCTCGATCCAGGTCAACGAATTCTCTCCATGAAGCCCATATCGGAGCGCAATAACGACACGCTCGCGGTCGTTCAAACGAGTCATTCGCCGGTGCAGCCAAAGCTGCTCTTCTTCCACCACCATCCGTGATTCAGGACTCTCATGAACCCTGTTTGCAGGATCATCCAGTGGATCAGCCCGACGATCTCCAGAAGTCGTTGATTCTATCGCCAAATTGCGTGCTGTCATGGCCTTACGTACATGTTCACGCATCGTTTCCGAAAGTTCCATCTGGGTCGCAATCTCATCAAAGCTGGCTTCCCGGCCCATTTCGCTCTCCAGCTTTCGCCTGATTTTCGACCATTGCTGAAGCAGGACCACCATGTGGCTGGGTAACCGGATGACCGCCGCTGTGTTCGTAAGTGCAAGCCTGATCGACTGTTTGATCCAATACGATGCGTAAGTGCTGAACCGGGTTCCAAACGAGGGATTAAAGTCTTTGGAGGCTCGAATCAGCCCCAGATTTCCCTCGCCCACCAAATCATCCAGATCCAAACCTCGGCCCACAAATTGGCTGGCAATGTGGATCACGAGCTTCGCATTGGCCTGAACAAGTTTGTTCAACGCCTCGCAATCGCCCATAGCCACAGAGCTTGCAAGCTCGCACTCCTGCTCCATGGAAAGTCGTTCTGCCCCAACTGATTCCAGGTGCTGGATATACGATCCTAAAATGGACGCTTTGCGTGGTTTCAATCCGGTCGTGGTGCTCATGATTGCGGTCCGTTGGTCTGCTGGCGAATTTTTATTGTGAACTTTGCTGACTTATCAACCCGTTCATTAGCAAGAACTTATGTTCGTGCAATGAAGCCTGTTGCGAAGAATCGAGGATGCGTCGAATTGGTTTGAGGAACCTTTTTATGGAACCTTTTTTGAGCCACCGACGCGTCAGCCCTTCAACAGGTTTGTTGATATTCCGGAACAAATCCGGCAGAAATCTTTTAAAAAAAACGGTCAGTCTGTTCCCAAATGTTGTAATGTATTCAAATGCCTTGACTTACTTAGGCGTGTTGGTTGTCTTGATTCCCGATGTTCCGTATCGTTGGTTCAGCACCATGAAACCTGATGAATTCAGTCATTTGATGGCCCTTGTACAAGCCGGCGATGCAAACGCCGTCGGGACCCTGTTAAGCCTTTTTGAGCACGAAGTCCGGATTGTGGTACGCCATAAACTGCCGAGGCGTCTACGCGTCCGTTACGATTCGATGGATTTTGTTCAGTCGGTCTATCAAAGCATCATGGCCGACTGGCAGGTCAAACCGCCCGATTCGTTGCAGACAAAAGCCCAGATCTGCGCCTATCTTCAGGCTACTGCTCATAATAAGGTGCTTGAAATCTACCGCCGGGAAACCCGAACCCAAAAGTACGATATCAATCGCGAAGTCGCCAACCTCGTTCGTGGTAGTGGTGTAGTGGATTCTGCTACAGAAAAATCATTGGAGCCATACAGTCACGACCCTTCACCAAGTCAGCATGCGGTGGCGAAGGATTTGATGGAATCGCTCACGAGAGGAAAGCCGGCCGTGGTCGAGCGGATCCTGATTCTCAGGCAGGAGGGCTGCACGTTTGAGGAAATTGGTGCAAAAGTTGGGCTCAGTGAGCGAGCCGTCAGGCGCATTCTCAACGACCTTCGAATCCAGATCGGAGAGTCCACGCCATGAATTTCTTTCCAGATCCTCATTCAAGCGAAATGCAACTAACAACAATCGATCGATGTTTAATCGAGTTCGACACGCTTTATCAAGCTGGCCAAAATCCCAAATCAGCCGATTTTGAAAACCAGTTTCAAAACGACAATCGTGCAGATTTTGTCGAGCTGATTTATTATGAATTCTGCCGGCTTGAAGCCGATGGGTTGGAGCCAGATCGACTCCAATTCATGACCGATTATAATGACTACAAAGCGGAACTTGAGAAACTCTTTTGCATTCACTTCGGACTTGGCCTGACAGCTTTTCAGAATAATGATCATCCAGCCAATATAAAACCAGATCTCGCAAAAATGCCTGAAACAGGCGATTCCATCGGCCCTTTTCAATTGATCAAAATCCTTGGTCAAGGAGCGATGGGACGAGTTTTTCTAGCCCTTCAGACCGATCTGGGTGATCGAAAAGTGGTTCTGAAAATCACTGTTTCAGGGCCATCGGACGAATCGGAATTGATGTCCCGAGTGATTCACCCGAACGTGATGACTGTATTCCGCCATTTTCAGAACGTCGATCATTGCTTTGACGTGATTGTCATGCCATATATCCCAGGAGCATCGCTCGACCAACTTTTAAACAGAAGCTATCCGACAAAGGGTAAGGGCGAAATCATTCCGAACAGAATGAGTCCGATTCGTGTTGTCGATATTCGTCCGGAACTCTCACGAATTGGAAAAGAAACTGGCGGTGAAAGTGGAGCGGATTTAAATCTAAATCGCGATTATATCAAAAGTGATATTCCTGGCATCAGCTGGCCT
>CAMCFM010000110.1 GCA_945874095.1 Candidatus Kuenenia stuttgartensis | reverse complement strand
CTACGAATTGGTCCATGCTTTTGCGAAATGTCGGCCGTCAGCCTGACCTGTTGAGGGGATGAATCTCTCGACAGTTCGAGCCGGTGCCGATCGTCAGTCAAATCGCATCGGAGGTCAGTTTGGAACCGTTGAACCCGTCGCAGGATGTGCTGGTGATCCAGCATCATGGCGAATTTGTCGTGATCTCAGTCAGCCCCGTCGTGGAAAGTCTGGATTTCACACTTGGCGATATCCTGGCTGAGACCATTCTGAATACGTTGCGAACGAGTGAACAGCCCATGGTTGTGGTTGATCTCACGGGCGTTGAACTCTTCGGAAGCATGTTTCTATCTGTCCTCCTGAGATGCTGGAAGGCATGTGTCACTCGTGGCGGGATGATGGTTCTGAGCGGGGCAGGGGATCGGGTTCGCGAACTCCTCAAAATTGTCCGTCTCGACGTCCTCTGGCCAATTTATAATACGCGTGAAGAGGCCATGGCTGCCCTCTCAGCGGATTGATTCCATCCACACTCATTTTGTTGAAAAATTTTGGCCGAGGTTGACAGTCCCCGATTCGAAGTCCATGATGAGTTGTGGTGTATCAAGATTTTCTAAGGTCACAAAGCCAGCCTGTTCCTCTTCATGAAGGACACGGCAAGGTCGGGGTGCCATGGGTATCTACGACAGAGATTACTACGGTGACAACCAGCGTGATGGACGCGACTTCTTCATCGGAGAAGGCGCTGCCGTTCGCACATTGATCTTTGCCAATGTGGTTGTATACATTGGGCAGATCGCTTCTCGTGGGACTCTCGAGTCACTCTTTGCTGCCGACTCCGCAGCGATTTGGGGCGGCCAGTTCTGGCGTTTGTTCACCGCCAATTTTCTCCACGATCCCGGCAACCCATTCCACCTGATCTTCAACATGCTCGTCCTCTGGTTCGCAGGCCGCGAACTTGAAATGGTTTACGGGCGAGCAAGTTACTACAAATTCTATCTCGCTGCCTGCGTCTTCAGCATGTCCGTGTGGCTACTCGCCGAAACAGCCATGCATCCAGGCATCCCCTCAAAAGCCATCGGCGCTTCTGGGGCAGTCATGGCCTCAATGATGCTCCTGACTCTGCACTTCCCGCGTCGATCCATCATCTTTGTCTTCATCCCCATGGAACTCTGGGTGATGATGTCAATCTATGTGGTCATGGATTTCCTGAACCTGCTTCAGGAGACTCGCGGTTATGGCGGCGGCCAAGTCGCGTTCGCAGGTCACCTGGGTGGCGTTCTTTTTGGCTATCTTTATAAGACGTATGACTTTCAACTACCTGACTTTCGGCGGATGATCAAAAACCGCAAGATGAAAAAGTTCAAAGTGGTCGGGCGCGACTGGTCCGATTCTGGAACTCGCAACAGCGATCATTCGAGATCAGAACGAACTCGGATTCCGACCGTCACAGCGACTTCCACCCGACCCTCTGTGCGTGTTGCCCCATCGACCACCAGTAGTGCTCCGACAGATGCTTTCGAAATTCGTGTGGACGAGATTCTGATGAAGATCGCTCGCGAAGGGCAAAGCTCGTTGACGGATGAAGACAAGCGAATGCTGGACGAAGCCAGTCGTCGGGCACGATCCCGGCGTGGTGCGCCGAACTGATTTGCAGTACAGACCTTCCGTTGACACTTGATCGAGCATTCCACTGATGTTTTGTGTACGCGATGCAGTGCCTGCGGATGTGGACACGATCTGTGAGTTCAATCAGCGATTGGCTCTGGAAACCGAGTCCAGAATGATTCCTCCCGAAGTGCTTCGAAGGGGAGTTTTAGCAGCCCTGACGATCCCGGACAGGCTTCACTACTGGGTGGCCGTTTCATCTGATGATGCCGCTCAGGTGATTGGTCAGGTTGCAGTATCGTATGAATGGTCAGACTGGCGGAATGGCTGGATCTGGTGGCTCCAATCGGTTTATGTCGATTCCGACTGGAGGGGGCAAGGCGTTTTCCGAGCACTCCTGGAAAAGATTCGAGTCGATGCCACTGCTCACGCAAATGTAATTGGATTAAGGCTTTACGTTGAGCACGAAAACGCCCCTGCCCGAGTCACTTACGAGAAGCTTGGCTTCGTCCCAGCCGGATACGAAGTCATGGAAGCCATGTGGGCCGATACCACAACCCGATCATCTAACTAACCCGCAGCGCAAGCAAGGGAGTTATTAACTAACCCGCAGCGCAAGCAAGGGCCGCATTAGAGAATAACTGCTCCAGCACAACCATTTACAATTTACAGTGTTGCACCCAACAGCATGAGAACAAAGACTTCCCATTCTTGCTGGCCGCTTTCGGTATATCCTGTAAAAAGTCTCATTCACGACCGTTGGCAGTATCGAACCCTCAAAAACGAAATCTTCTCGAAAAATTCGCAATATTTTGTAACAACTCTTGCATTACACCTCCGTTACGTTTATCTATGAAGTTCTCTGCATTTTCAGATGTAGATTTCGTTGCCATTCCAGGCAACGTATCCATCAATCTTCTTCGGAACAAAATCATGATCGGTTTCATCAGAGCCAGTAAGGCGCTTTGTATCGTTCTATGCTTTGCTGTAGCGATTTTTACCTTGAGCGGGTGTTCAGGCAGTTGGTCCTCAACCCCCAAAACGTTTGAAGGTGGCGGCCCGATCCCTGAATTCAACGGCGAAGAAACTTCGACCAAGAATGTCTCAGCGAAAAAGAAGTAACGTTTCGGTTCTTGGCTTCGGTTGTATCACTAGTTTTCTCATCAAGATTCGGAGTTTTTCATGAAATTGACTTCCCCAAAAGCTCGGGGCTTTACCCTGATCGAACTGCTGGTGGTGATCGCAATTATCGCGGTCCTGATCTCGCTCCTTCTGCCCGCCGTTCAATCGGCTCGTGAGGCAGCCCGTCGTACCCAGTGCATCAACAATCTCAAGCAGATTGGACTCGCTCTGCACAACTACGAAAACACCTTCGGCGGGTTCGCCCCACTGGCTTTATTGACACGCAGTGGCCCAACCTCGACCAGTCCTGACCAAGGTCCAAGCGTACTCCTTCGCATCGCATCCCACATCGAAGGTGGCGTGCTTTACAATAATTTCAACTTTGACATGGGTGCCGTTTATGGTGGCACAAACCGCCAAAATACCACGGTTCGTAATGCGGCCGTCACGTCATTCTTCTGCCCATCCAACGGCAATTCACCATTCTTTTCCGGAACTGATTACGCTGCAAGCTATGGCCCTCAATGGAATTGGGGCGATGTTGCCGGCGGTGCTCCACAGACAGGTGCTTTCGCTTACGGAACCTCCGTTCCGATCTCCCAGTTCTCAGACGGGACCAGCAATACCGTGATGGTTCTGGAAGTCCTGCGCGGCGATCTTTCCCCAAGCAAGTCAAAGTCGGATGCTTACGACAGCGTGAGCACGGGATTTGGTGGGAACAACGCCTCGACATTCCCTGCCCAAAAGGCCGAACTTCTGGCCTATGTGGGCAATTGCGCCACTCTTCGTTCCAACGATAACGGCAACTCCGCTTACGATAGCCCGACCCTGACCATGTCCGTCGTCTCCTTTCAATGGGGTGCCGGACACGTTTATTGGACGTATGGTCGCGTGGCCATGGGTGCTATTGCCAATATGGCATTGACCCCAAATTCGAACTTTCCTAACTGTAACTCTTGGCCGACCAAAAACCTCGGGCCAGCCGGCTCAGGTATCTACAGCTCAAGAAGCTATCACCCCGGCGGCGTCAACACTCTGTTCGCTGACGGTTCCGTGAAGTTTGTCAAAGATTCCATTTCGGACATCACCTGGTGGGCCCTCGGCACCAAGAATGGTGGAGAAGTGATCAGCGCGGATTCTTATTGATCCGTGATGTAACTCACTAGAATTACGAATTATGTGGCCGGCTCATTCATTTGAGACCGGCCCATTTTTGTTTGATGATTTATCGAATCAAACCATCAAGCGGGCTAGATGCCGTCGCATATAACTTGCGTGGAATCCGCCCTGATCGAGCTGCCAGATAACCAGCCGTCATGGCATGGCGCATCGCAAACGCCATTCTCAAAGGATCCTGAGCCGATGCGATCCCCGTATTCAGAAGCACTCCATCGCAACCGAGTTCCATCGCGAAAGCCACGTCGCTGGCTGTCCCTACACCGGCGTCGATCACGACCGGATAGTCCGGATCTTCGCCCTTCAAATCTTCCAGAATGATCCGAATACTGGACGGATTCAAAACACCCTGACCAGACCCGATGGGACTCCCAGCTGGCATCACACATGCCGCACCAACAGCCTTCAATCGTCTGGCAGTCACAGGGCAATCGCTCGTATAGCAAAGCACCTGAAAGCCTTCTTTAACAAGCACTTCGGTTGCCAGAACCGTGGCCATTGGGTCGGGTAGAAGCGTGCGTGGATCTGACAAAACTTCCAGCTTGACCCAGTCTGCTCCCGCATTGCCCAGCCCTTCCAGCAGCTCCCGGCCCAGCCGAGCGGTTCTGAGAGCTTCCTCAGTCGTATAACAACCCGCCGTGTTGGGCAGGATGGTGTGCTTCTTTAAGTCGATAAAATCAAGGATGTTACGGCCTGATTTGTCGGAAAGCCGTTCGCGCCTCACAGCCACCGTAATCACTTCGGCGCCAGAGGCTTCCAGGCATTCCTGCATCAGTTCCAAGGTCGCATACTTCCCTGTTCCCACCATCAAACGGTTCGTCAGGGTGTGCGTTCCAATTTTGAGGGGCGGGATCAAATCCTCGCCATTGCCTGTAGGGGCACCTCCACCCACAAGAGTCACCACTTCAACCTCATCGCCTTGGCTAAGTCTTGTTTCAGCATGGACTTTACGAGAGATGAGACTTTTGTTGCATTCCACTGCCACGTGTTCGGGACGAAGTCGTAAAGCGGCGATCATGTCGGCCACTGTCGAGCCGTCAGCCAATTCATGGTCTTGACCGTTCAGGATAATTCGAATCGTCGCTTGGTTGGTTGTCACTTTTTTGAGGCTCACCCGGTGGCAGACGGCAAAATATGGTCCGATGATCCAAATATCATACGAAAAAAATATGGTTTGCGGCAACGTTGTTGCTTCTATCACAACGCTTAAAACCAAGATAAAGTGCTTTTTAATCAAAACCACTATAACCTTACCCCCATTGTGTCGATCATGAGATTAACAATCGATTCCGTCGTGCCATGACCTGGCAAGATCCAGAATCGTAAAAATTGAAAGACAGGTCAGTCCAGCGGACCTGAGCCTTAGTATCGAGGACGATTGGGCATGAATCCTAGCATTTTTCGAAGAGTCGCAACACGACGCAGGCTTTCCTGCCTGACTCTGTTCTGGTGCGCATCTGCTGCCGCCCAATCGCCAACAACACCCGAAGCAGTCATAACTTACAGCCCAGGCGCATCATTGCTTGGGCGTGCTCCTGGCGATTCTCAGGTGAATTCTCTTGATACAAATCCTGCCCAACAAGGGTTTGTCGGGGCTAGTCCCGGTCAGGGTGCGCCTCGCGTTCCGACTACGATTACTCAGCCAGGCACGATCCGCATTTCGGCTCCCCCAAGTTCAGCCCTGGGTAAGCCTGAAGCCATGCCGATCACCGACTTTCCCGTCTACGGGCCACTCAGTCTGCCCACACTTTCACAGGATGAAACCGAAGGCCCGCTCAATGGCCTTTCGCTGGATTCAGCCATCGAGCAATTGGTCGCAACCAACGTCGAGCTTCGCGCCAGGGCTTTGGAATTGCCTCAGGCAGATGCCGATATCCTCACGGCTGGCTTGCGATCCAACCCGTTTCTCTATTTCGACACCCAGCTCATTCCTTACGGCAAATTTAATGACAAAAAGCCCGGTGGTCAAACGCAATACGATCTCAACGTGACTGTGCCGCTCGACTTGTCCCGCAAACGACAAGCGCGGGTCAGAGTCGCTGTTCAGGCCCGTCGCGTTATGGAGGCTCAGTATCAAGATTCCGTAAGGCTCATGATCAACGACCTTTATACGTTATTTGTGGATGCACTCGCGGCTCGCGAAACCGTTCGATATGCTCAGGCCAGCGCCGAAAGTTTCGAGCGTGTGGTGACTGTGACGGAAGAGCTTTTCAAAAAGGGCGACCGAACCCTGGCGGACGTCAACCGTGTCAAGATCCAAAGAAGTGCGGCTCAGGTCGGTTTGGAAGATTCCGAAATTGCGCTTCGAAAAGTGAAGCAAGAATTGGCCACGATATTGAATCTGAATATCGACGACCCAGACGAATTCGAAATTCGCGGCCTGCTTCGGCCAGCCTCACCACCGGCCCCTGACTATAACACCTTGCTGGGACTGGCTTACAACAGCAGGCCCGACCTGCAGTCGTTTCGGATTGGAATCGAACGAGCCAACGAAGATGTCTATCTAGCCAGAGCGAATCGGTTCAGCGATGTCTATCTGCTGTATCAACCTTACACGATGCAAAATAATAGCCCCCAAGGCTTGCCACCAGCCCATAGCTGGGCTCTTGGAGTGACCGTTCCGTTGCCAGTTTTTAACCGCAATCAGGGCAACATCGCCCGAGCCCGCTTGAACGTAGATCAAAGCCGTTTGGAAGTTCAGGCGATTGAGCGTCGGGTGAAGTCCGAAGTCTTTACAGCCAGTGAGGAATTCAAGATTTCACTGAGGACTGTTGAACGACTGGAATCAGACATCGTTCCAGCCGCAGCCCAAGTGCGTGAAAACACCTTGAAACTCTTTAGCAGTGGTGAGTTGGAGCTTCGTCAATTTCTTGATGCACAGCGAGAATACAACGATGCCGTTCGGCAATATCGAGATAGTCTCGCCCGCCTTCGCCGTGCATCATTAAGAGTGAACACGGTCGTGAGTGCCCGAATCATGCCCTAATCTGTTTAGGATTAGGGCTTATTGAAGGGCTGAAAGGTGGCTGGTCGAACTGGTTCAACGTTCGTTTTGGAGTCGAAAACTTTTTTCTCGACCAAACTGAACTGAGGCTTAAACTCGACACCCGCCTGCTGGTAGCTGAACTTGTAGACACGGGTTTGGCGACTCTGGGTATCGAGAACCACCAGTAGCTGACCCCCATCGGTCATGGCCCCGGCGGCGATGGCTGACATCATGAAACGCGGAGTGGTTCCAGGCTCGATCTGAAAGTCTTCCACCAGATCACGTTCCGTAAAATTACTGAGATATTTTGATTGTTGGCCAATCTGACGAAGTTCAGGCATGGTACCAACCAGCTTACCGCGACGATAGTCAAGGTAAACCAGTCCCTCAACTGGGGTTTGAACTTTTCTGGCGTCGTTGTATTCCATCGAGACAATACAGCTCATCAGGAGCGAACTGTCGGTTGATTCAGGCGATAAGGCTCGCAAAGGTCGTGACGGAGCAACAAAAAATCCAGCTCCGAATCCGATACCTAAACCTATCACCAGAAATAAGATCTGTGCGTTCTGTCTGTGATTCAGGCGAGCCATGGTGTGTTACCTCATTCGTTCAGGTTCTTTCGGGTGACGGATCGGTTGATGTTCCTTGAACCACATGCCTGAGAAAATGTCCAGACCAAGATTTAGAGAAATCACCTAGACCCATCGCTCGATTTGCCGGATAATTCCATGGCGTTCCAAAAGACTTCCAAAAAACATTGGAAGGGTGTTGGAAGCGAAGGGAAATACGAAGTCCTCAACTCTTTAAGAGAACTCTCCTCATGACTTTCACCAAGCTCGCCTCTGTTGTTCTTGTCGCCTTAAGCCCATTGGCAATTTCTGGTTGTGGTGGGAAAAGCTCGTCCACGCCTCCTCCGGAAACACCTGAAATTGCTCCTGATGCGCCATTTGGAGGACTCTCCAACCCATATAACCCTGAGCCCACCAAGAAAAAAGCCAAGTAATCAGGCTTCGCAAAACCTCTCAGACGAACCCATTCATAGCCTTGTAAGAACTTAAGGATGACGGCTGTATGAACGTGCCTTTAGTTCTTATCTGGCTTGGAATTGCACAAATTCAAATCCCGGAGGTCCGTGTTCCTGAGATTCGGGTGGTCATTCCACCTCCGTCAGGCCAGATCGATATCTCGATTGACCTCTCCACAACCTCGCCTGGTCAAGATCTTGAAACGCTTCTGGTACAGGAGCGTAAATTCCTGGAGAAATTGGCCAGTAACGATGCCGATCAAGCGCAAAGAATGGCTGCTGAAGCCATTCTGAAACAATTGGGCACAAAAGACCAGGATATTTCGCTCCATGGTTTTCGGTTCGAGATTCTTCCAGACTACGTTCCCCAATCGGGCTGGGGGATGACTGGCGAATGGTTGAAGTCGAGACAGCTTCAAGCCTTCCGTGATTCTACCGTGGACCAGCTCTGGAAAGTGGCTCGCAAAGCGGCCCAGCAGGATCGTTTTCGAATCACAGATCAAGCCCTTCGGGCCATCATCAGGCGTGACACGAACCAGCAGGAAGCCTGGCGACTGTTGGGCTATCTGACAGTAACCGATGGCTGGGCAACGCCTTATGCTGAGGCTCAAAAAGAGCGTAAGCGGATTTTACATCCAAAATTCGGCTGGATGGATCAAGAATGGATTGAGCCTTTGGCCCGTGGCCAACTTCCGATCGGGGCGGACTCTATCACAAAAAAAATTGTCTGGGGGCCAGCTGATCAAGCCAACGCCGCTCACTCCGATTGGGAGAATGCCTGGGAGATCGTCACGGAGCATTTTCGAATCCGTTCCAACGTGGGTTTTGATCAGGCTGTCGCGTTTGGCCGAAAGCTTGAGGCGTTTTATCAGTTCTTTTTCAGTCAGATGGCCGATCTTATTGGCCCAGAATTGCCACTGGCTCGCCGCTGGCGTATGAAAACCATGAAGCCTATGGTCTCACCGATCGTGCATCATGTTTCATATTTCGCTGATAAAGATCAGTATGTCAAAGAGCTTACGCCACTTGAAGGCGACTCGATTGCCGAAAGTATTGGGTATTATCGCCGCCCTCCACAGAATGCGAATGGTCGGCAGAGAGGCGGACGTGGGATGTCGTACTTTTTCCAGGATTCAGGTGGTCAATTGCCAGTGGAAGCAACTCTCTATCATGAGGCATCGCATCAACTTCTGTTCGAGACAGCAGGTCGTGACCGGCTTGAGTCGAACCGCGGTCACTACTGGCTTTTTGAAGGACTTGGGACCTGTTTTGAAACAGTGCAGGTGGCGGAAGATGGGGCCATCCAGTTTGCATCCCCCGTGGGAGCACGCATGGACGTGGCTCGAAAGCGGATCTTGAATGATCACGTCTACACCCCATACGAAGTGTTTGAAGCCTATGGTCAGACAGGGTTTAACATCCAGAGCAAGATTCACGACCACTATGCACAGGCCATGGCGATGACGTTGTATTTTCTTGTGGGATCAGATGCCAGAACCCGTGATATTTTCCTGGATTATGCCCGCGATGCTTATAAAGGAAGATTGAGGGGGGCCCGGGGACTGGCCTCACGGCTTGGAGTTGAACCCAAAGTGATCGACGAGTCGTTCATAAAATACCTGAAAAAAGGCGTCTCTGAAAAACAGCCGTAAATTTTTGGCTGGATTTGATGGGGGCGAAAAAAAACGCACGCAAAAATGCGTGCGATTTTGGAATTCAAATTTGAATCACAGGGGGCGAAAAATTATTCGCCGACGTATGGGATCAAGGCCATCACGCGGGCCCGCTTGATAGCGAGGCTTGATGCACGCTGGAAGGCGGCACAGTTGCCGCTTCGTTTGCGTGAGAAAATCTTGTTTTGGTTTGTGCAAAGCTTCTTGAGCAAGCCGACGTCTTTGAAGTCGACGAAGGTAGGACGAGGGCACCCGTCATGAGTACAGAAGCGGCAACGGTTCTTGCGATTGCGACCAAGTCGTTTACGAGGCATACGGGTCCAAGTCCTGAATGGGTCCGAGAACGAGAGTGTTCTTCTTTTATTCGATCGCTCGATCGGGAAAGCACTAATATGGGGTAATTATCGGCCCATGTCAAGCAAAATTTCTGGATGATTGGAGGAAACCCGTTTTTTTCGATTGAATTCTGTTTGGATTCATGGTATTGTATCCGATCTAATGTTGTGAGATACTACACGAAGTATCACATTTCGTGTGATCCCAATTGTGAATCGATAATCGACGGGCCGAATTTCGCGGATATGATCAGGCAACACAGCCTGCCTTGTCCGCAAACTGAGGCAATCGACAATATTGTTCGTGAGAGAGGAGCCAGTCTGTGGTCAAGTTGCGGGTCCGAGCCGGTGAGTCCATTCAAGAAGCCGTACGTCGTTTCCGGAAGCTCTGCGAACGCAGTGGTCTTCGTAAAGAAATGCGTCGCAAGACATACTATGAAAAGCCCAGCGAACGCCGCCGTCGCGAAGAGCTGAAGCGTCTGCGTAAGGCTCGCCAGTCCACCCGCGTCTGATTGCCATGCAGATCGGCCTGTGTCCTGACACTTGCT
>CAMCFM010000109.1 GCA_945874095.1 Candidatus Kuenenia stuttgartensis | reverse complement strand
GATCGAGTTCTCATCGACCAGCTCAACCTCGATCGGATGACCATAGTGGAAGCATTTCGATCGATGAATATTACCGTGCAATTCAATCACTTCTGGTGAACCGGCAGCCTGATGCAATCCATCCACATTTTGAGTGATTAAAGTGAGCTTGGGAATTCGATCGGCCAGCCAGGCAATCATATGATGGCCTGGATTGGGCCTGACATGATTCGCCATTTTGCGACGGTCTACATACCATTGCCAGACGAATTCAGGGTTGCGCTGAAATGCTTCAGGCGTGGCCAGATCTTCAGGACGAAAATTGGCCCAAAGACCAGTGAGTGGATCGCGAAACGTGGGTAGACCCGATTCGGCGGAAATACCAGCCCCCGTAAGAATCGCCAGATGACGTGATTCTTTCAGGAGTCGGGCCAGAGTTTGCAGATCATTTGAATTCATACAGTCGGCCTATTTGAAGTCAGAACAGTGGTTCAAAATCAGTTGAAATCAAACAAGCATCCCTTTATCTGCAAATGCAGTCGCAGCGGCCATAATACGTTCTTCAGTCGCTTCCGAGCGAGTCATTTCATCTGTGATCCGCCCCTCGCACATGACAAGAATCCGGTCTGAGACCGCAAATAATTCCGGAAGTTCGCTGGATGTAACGAGTACGGCGAGCCCTTGATCCGCCAGTTCTCGTAAAAGTGCATGTATTTCGGCCTTGGCACCGACATCAATTCCTCGAGTCGGCTCGTCCAGCAGCAGCAATTTCGGATTCGTCAGAAGTGAACGACCTAAAATGGCTTTCTGCTGATTCCCACCTGAAAGGCTCAGGATCATTGACTTTCGGGAATTTGTTTTAATCCGTAATTTTTCAATCTCGTTTTCAGCCGCCTTCGCCTCGTTGGAATGACTGATGATGCCTGCTCTCGAAAGCGGAGCTTTTTCGAGCTGTGTGATGGTGATGTTTTCGCCAACACTCATCTCCGTAAAAAGACCAAGATTTTTACGGTCCTCCGTCACCATCGCAACACCGGCTTCGATGGCTTGATCTGGACGATGAAATCGACCAGATATACCATTGATTGTCATTTGGCCTGTCCAGCTTGATGAATCACCAGCCCCAAAAATGGTTTCCAATAATTCCGTCCGTCCGGCGCCCAGCAAGCCGGCAACTCCAACGATTTCACCTTTTTGAATCTTTAAATGTATGTCTGAGAGTGAAGGTCGGCCCGACCCTGATTCTCGTGGTACATTGAGGTCATGAATTTCCAGGACAGGCGTCTGATTTATGGAAATCTCTGGGCGTTCTCGTGGCTTGTCGGCGGCCAGTGCCCTGCCCACCATCCAGTGGACCACCTTCGATGGAGAGGCTTCTGAGGCTGGTACGCTGGTCACTAAACGGCCGTCGCGCAGCACAGTCACCTGGTCCGCCAGCCGAAAAACCTCATTCATTTTATGAGAAATATAAATAATCGAATGATTCTGTGATTTCAAGTCTCCGATCACTCGAAACAATCGGGCCACTTCAGCATCAGAGAGTGCCGATGTCGGCTCATCCATAATCACAATATCAGCTCGAAATGCAATGGCTTTTGCGATTTCCACCATCTGCTGGTCGCCGATCCGCAAATCCCTGACGCGTGCTCTTGGGTCGATCGTCGCCCCCAGTTTGTCAAGAACTTCGCCTGCCCGTTCGGTCATCGCACGGTTATTCAGAATCCCGAATCGACCGGTGATTTCTTCACCAAGAAAAATATTTGCCGCCACAGAGAGGTCGGGCACCAGATTCAGCTCCTGATGGATGATCCGAATCCCCGACTCCTCCGCATCAATCGTGGCCTTGAATCGTGATTCCTGACCGTTGAGTTCGATCGAACCTTCATAGTCGGTAATCACACCTGCAAGAATCTTCATCAATGTGCTTTTCCCAGCACCATTTTCGCCACAAAGCGCGTGGACCTGTCCGGAGTAAGTCTCGAAACTCACATCTTCCAAAGCATGAACACCGCCGAACCGTTTGGTGATTCGGGTCATTTTTAATCGCGGCATGGGATTTGACGGCATGTTCATGATGGATTGACCTGATCAGTGCTAGCTTTTTGTCTGACGACTATCGCGATGTCAAACAAGAGTATATATTGATTTTACGAGGATTTACAGGAGAATTCCAGATTGAGGCCGGTTCATGTCGCAAAGTCTTCAGATTCGCTGCCAGCATTGTCAATCGGTGATCGAAACGGACGCTTCCGCATCCAAGTTCTGGGTCCGATGTGGAGGATGTGGCCGGCCAGTCATGCCACGTGACTGGGGGCAGATCATCGAGGATCCGACACCGTCAGTCATCTTTGAGCCGATATCCGAAAGTCGCTCTCCAAAAGTAGCGAACAGCCGGTCGATCCCGACATTCTCAGCCATTCGTCAGGCGATCTGGAAGAGCCGGACAGCACGACTTCATATCTCTATCCTGATTGTGGCTGCAGGTTTTATCGGTGGAGTCAGCGGTGGAATTTATGGTGGCTGGTATCTTTTCAGCGACGTCTTCTTTTCGACAATATCAGGCTTAACTGTGGCTCTACTGATCCTTCTGACGCCTGAGATCATGATCACGATTGCATCCGGATCGATCGCAGTGACCTTTTGCATGTTCACATTTGGAACTTATGGCCGGGAAACGCAACTCATTTTAACCTACTTCTCATTTGGATGTTGTTTTGGAGTAGTCGTTCAAATTGCAAGGTATGCTATTTTATCGACTTACCAAAAAAATCTTGTCAGAGTCGATCAAGAACCATTGGCAAGCGGTGTGGAGCGCATCGAATCATGAATCAAGAAATGAGTGAAAGCGACATCGGGTTTCCATGTCCATTCTGCTCGACAAAACTCACTATCTCAGACCTTAACATTCACCAGTGGATTCGTTGCCCAAAATGTAATCGTCCATTCCTGCCTGATGAGTCATCGTTAAAATTACGGAATACGACATATCTGGAACCGTCGTCCGGTTTGGGTGATCTTGACACGAGACCACCAAACATGTTGAATCCACCGGTGGCAAATCCTGATTCTGATCATAAAACTTCAGCTGAAGTACTTGGCCCTCCAGTATATCAGGGACAAACAGGTGACATTAGAGTATTAAAAAGTAAGATGATTACACCATCACAGGTGAATCCGATGACCTCATTAAAAAGGCTCATGATCTTTCTATTAAAAAGCTGGCTGTTCATTAAAGCGGCTCGTTTATTACTCTTTCAGATTTTATTTGGGATCGGCTGGTATTACCCGGAGGAACTGGCATTTTATACCCTTGTGATGCTCATTTCCCTATTCCCACGCTGGTTTGACTTAAGCCATGATTCGTAGGTGACATGCCTTAAAAATCGGTCTGCAAATCGAATCCCTGTTGCTTAAATCCGATTCATCCGTCATAATATTCCTAAAGAGCTCTTCCATGACTTGGAAGGCTTTGCAAGCAAATGAGATCTTGAGTGTCAATTCAATGAAATCCGCAAATACGATCGTCTCAATCCTGAGAACTTTACAGGTACTGATTGTATTCATTTCTGTTGGTCCATTGTACGCAGCCGATCGAGAACCGTTGCCGGGCGATGTTGAATTTTTTGAGTCGCGTATTCGCCCGATCTTGGTAAATCATTGCTACAAGTGCCATTCCGAGTCGTCAAAGCAGTCCAAAGGTGGCTTGCGACTGGATTCACGCGAATCCACAATCAAAGGTGGAGACTCCGGGCCCGCGGTTATTCCCGGTCATGTCAATGAAAGCCTGATCATTCAGGCGGTAGCGTATGATGGTGGATTTTATGACATGCCGCCATCGGGAAAACTGTCCGAGATTCAGATCTCTGACTTGAAAAAATGGGTTCAGTCAGGTGCCGCTGACCCCAGAAAAGCGGTTGGCGATACACAAATGACGGGTTCAAAATCTTCGTCCACCGCTGCTAAAAATCATTGGGCTTTTCAGAAGGTCAAAACGCCTGAAATTCCTAAAGTGATTCAAAAGCAGTGGCCTCTGGATCCGATCGACCATTTTATCCTGGCGAAACTCGAAGAAAAACAGTTGAAACCAGCCCCTGTTGCTCAGAGACAAGCCTGGCTTCGCCGAGTCTGGTTTGACTTGGTCGGCCTACCACCGACCAGCGATGCAATCGCCAGATTTATGAATGATAAATCTTCAGAACTGCAAGCCAGAACGAAGGTTGTCGACGAACTACTCGCCCAGCCACAGTTTGGAGAACGATGGGGACGTCATTGGCTGGATGTGGCACGATTCGCCGAATCTTCCGGTGGAGGACGCACTTTATTATTTAAAGATGCCTGGCGATATCGCGATTATGTCATCAATGCGTTTAATGCGGACATGCCTTACAACCAGTTCTTGAAAGAACAAATTGCAGGCGATGTTCTGCCATCAAAAACCGAGTCAGACAAGATTCGTCAACTCACAGCCACTGGCTTCCTCGTGCTGGGTCCTACAAACTATGAAGAGCAGGATAAATATCAGTTGAGAATGGATATTGTGGATGAGCAGATTGACACCATTGGCCGTACCACAATGGGTATGACCATTGGCTGTGCACGCTGCCACGACCACAAATTCGACCCGATTCCGACTCGCG
Source organism: Candidatus Kuenenia stuttgartensis (assembly GCA_945874095.1). Taxonomy (GTDB): domain Bacteria; phylum Planctomycetota; class Planctomycetia; order Isosphaerales; family Isosphaeraceae; genus QWQI01. The sequence goes on along the minus strand of CAMCFM010000109.1, from coordinate 5,963 downwards.
ATTATTACGCAATTGCCGGAATTTTCCGAAGCACACGCACCCTTCAAAATGATACGGATAATGTGGCACATTGGATTGATCAGCCACTGCCTCCCGATTCCATCGCAAAACAAGCGATTGCAAACCATGAGAAATCTGTCAATGAATTGCAATCCAAAATCAAATCCATCCGTTCGCAAATCCTGAAACTCGATTCGCGTACCAGTCAACTTGCATCAGTCGGTGTCATCAACCCTGACATTTTACCTGGAATTGTGATCGACGATGCCAAGGCCAAGCCTTTCGGGAGTTGGAAGTCGTCGATTTATGGCGGAAATTATCTAGGTGTTGGAGCCGTTTACGATATAAAAAACCAGGATCGACCCGCGACCCTGACATTTGACCCGGATTTTCCAAAATCAGGCCTCTTTGAAGTTCGGCTGGCGTATGTGCCACACTCGAATCGGGCCACGAATACGGCAATCCGAATTCTCCACGCCGATGGAGAAGAATTAAAGCATGTGAATCAGCAAGCAAAACCTCCCATCGAAGGGCGGTTCCTGAGCTTGGGCACATTTCGGTTCGAAGCTGGTGGGGCAGGCTTCGTGATGGTCTCAAATGAAGGGTCAAACGGCACGGTTTCAGTCGATGCAGTCTGGTTCGTTCCTCCTGAAGAGACGTCGCTTTCTCCACAAAAAATCGCCAAAAACGACGAAGGCACAGCCGTTCTAAAAGAGCTTCGCAGCCAACTTTCCACTCTTGAAAAGCAACTTGTCAGACTTAAAAAACAGTCTCCGGAACGTCCATTTGCGATGACTGTGAGAGACCACGAAAATGCTCAGGATAGCCCCATTCATATCCGCGGAAATTCCAAAACATTGGGGCCCAAGGTTCCACGAGGTGGGCTTTCCGTTGTCACAGAAGTGCCATTTGAAACCATCAAGGCACAAGCAAGCGGTCGTACAGGTTTCGCCGATTGGCTGACGGACAACCGCCATCCCCTGACGGCCAGAGTTATGGTAAATCGTGTTTGGCTATGGACCTTTGGCGATGGGTTGGTTCGAACGGCAGATAATTTTGGGACCACAGGGCAGTTGCCAACACATCCGGAACTGCTCGATCATCTTGCCAGTCGATTCGTGGAAAATGGATGGTCGGTGAAGCATCTGATTCGTGACATAGTTCTGTCACAAACATATGCTATGTCAGATGATATATCGGATAATATGGACCAGAAAGATCCTGAAAACCGGCTTTTAAGTCGATTTCCACGGCGTCGGCTCGATGCGGAATCCTTGCGAGATGCAATGCTGGCTGCCGCAGGAGTGATCGACCAGCAAGTTGGCGGCCCAAATATTCAAGGAGCCACTTCCATTGATTCGAACGATAATGGAGCGGCTGCTGTCGAATATGGATACCAATTTAAAGATTTCCGGCGGTCTGCTTACACACCGGCATTTCGTAATAAAAGGCTGGAACTCTTTGAAGCATTTGACTTTGCGGATATCAATCAGGCCATAGGTCGCCGCGAGCAATCGACAGTTGCAACTCAGGCCTTGTTTTTGATGAACCATCCATTTGTACGAGAGATGGCCCAAAGATCCGCGAAACGGCTTTTATTATCGCCCTTCGATGATAATCGCGCAAGACTTGATCAAATCACACGTTGGATCCTGTCGCGACCAGCCACGGAAGCGGAGGCGGACATTCTACTGCCATCGCTCAAATCCGCTTCAAGTCAAACGGATTTAGAAAAAGCCTGGACTAATATTGCACATGCACTCTTTGCGTCGGTGGAATTCCGATATACTCATTAATGAAAAACACAGTGGTGCGATACCATTAAGGAACGTCAGTCATGTGGAGATCTGCTGAAAACTTGCACAATCTGAATCCTATCTCAAGCCGTCGTAATCTCTTACGATCGACTGCCTGTGGTTTTGGTTCCATGGCATGGGCTGCCATGATGGGCCAGGCCAGCGATGCGGCTGAAGCCAGCAATCGTCCGCTTGCTTTAAAGCCAGCGCATTTTCCTGCAAAGGCCAAGCGAGTCATTTTTTTGTTTATGTCAGGTGGCCCGAGCCAAGTGGATTCGTTCGATCCCAAGCCAATTCTGAGCCGTCAAAATGGCAGGATGATGCACTTTAATGACCCACGAAGTGTTGCCAAAACGGGCCAGGGTGCTGCTCAACGGTTGATGAATTCGCCTTGGAAGTTTAAGCAGTATGGCGAAAGTGGGCTCCCCGTCTCCGAACTTTTTCCATACATGGGTGGAGTCGTCGACGACCTCTGCGTGATCCGTTCCATGGCCACGGAAGGTGTCGCCCATGGCCCTGCCACGCTCTTTCTCCATACGGGTTCGACCAACTTCATTCGCCCTTCAATGGGTTCATGGGTGACGTACGGGCTAGGTACGGAAAACCAGAATATGCCAGGGTTTGTGTCACTCTCTCCAGCTCTCGGAAATGGTGGCCCGCGCAATTACAGCAACGCCTTTTTGCCCACTGCGTACCAGGGTACAGCGATTGGGAGGTCTGGCATCCCTGCCAAGGATTCTCGAATTCGCAATCTTGGTGATGTTTCGAGAAATGCAACCGAACAGCAGTTACAGTATGAAATGATACGCAAACTCAATGCTGCACAGGCTTCCGGAGTACGCAGCGATTCTGAGTGGGATGCCGTGTTGGCCAGCTATGAGCTTGGCTGGAGGATGCAGACAGCCGCTCCTTCCGTGCTCGACCTTTCTGGCGAATCTTCTGCAACACAAAAGCTTTACGGAATTGGTCAGGAGCCTACGGACAACTATGGCCGGTTGTGCTTGATGGCGCGTCGGCTTGTCGAGTCGGGCGTGCGCTATGTTCAGGTGAACTATGCAGATAACACCAATAATCCGTCGTGGGATCAGCACTCGAACTTACCAAAACACGCGGATCACGCTCGTGCCGTTGACCAGCCTGTTGCGGGATTAATTCGGGATCTCAAAGCGAGAGGACTTCTGGAAGATACCATTGTTTGGTGGGGTGGCGAGTTCGGCCGAACGCCTTACGCTCAGGATAATGGGACGGGCCGTGACCATAACCCGGAAGGTTTCACCGTTTGGCTCGCAGGCGGTGGATTTAAATCCGGGATTGCATATGGCGCGACCGACGAATATGGGTTCCAGGCTGTTGAAAACCGTGTCCACATGCATGACTTACATGCCACAATCCTGCATCAGCTGGGCATCAACCACAAGCAACTGACCTATCGACATGCTGGACGCGATTTTCGTCTGACCGATGTGCATGGAGAAGTCGTCCATGGCCTTTTTGCCTGATTTCACTACCAATCCATTGAGATGAATTGTATGGCAAAGACTGTCTCTATAATAATTTGCCTCATCCTTTGGATGCTTTCAGGTTGTGGCGGTGAATCGAATCCGAAGTCGGTGGGAATCATCTCGAAACCTATTGCAACTGCTCCGAATCTGTCAACCGATCATCAAACAAATAAAACCGATGCGACGATTCAATTCGTCGATATGACTACACAATCAGGGATTAATTTCCTCCATACCTCGGGAACAACTTCCGAAAAAGCTACGCCTACCGCTAACGGTTCCGGTATAGCCGTTCTGGATTATGATAACGACGGCCAAATGGATCTTTATTTCGCACAATCCACACAGATTCCAGTCGATCCTCTATCGAGAAATACAGGGAAACTTTTCCGGAATCTGGGCGCAAGTCAATTTAAAGATGTCACTCAGGAAAGTGGTTTGGGAGAAATAACATACTTTACACATGGTGCTATTGCAGCTGACATTGATAACGATGGTGACACAGATCTTTATCTTTGCAACTTTGGAAAAAATGCTTTATATCTCAACCAAGGTGGACGGTTTACCAATATTTCAACATCATCTGGAACAGATTACGATGGCTGGTCATCAAGCGCAGCTTTTCTGGATTACGATTCCGACGGACTTCTTGATCTCTATGTAAGTACATATGGAGACTGGAAGTATCCCCAAGATAACCGGTTCTGTGGAGACACCAAGAAAAATATCAGACTTTATTGCGACCCCAAAGAGATTCGCCCTTCCCCTGATATTCTTTATAAAAATCTAGGGGCTGGAAAATTCATCGATGTTTCTGCAAAAGCAGGAATCAATCGTCCTGATGGACATGGATTTGGAGTAATAACAGCCGATTTCAATCAAGACAATCTCACAGATATTTATGTAGCCAATGATCAGGACCCGAATTTTCTATTTATTAATAAGGGCGATGGAACGTTCGAAGATTCCACATCAGCCAGTGGAGCAGCACTCGATCATCGCGGCCACGCACAAGCTGGAATGGGTGTTGATGCGGAGGATCTCGATGGCGACGGACTCCCTGAAATTATTGTGACCAACTTTGCAAATGAGCCAAATACCCTCTACCGAAATCTCGGCCAAGGCTTGTTTATGGATGTTTCCTCAGCCTGGGGGATCATTCCAGCCAGTCTGCCTCATGTGGGCTGGGGCACAACACTCACCGACTTCGATATGGATGGATGGCCTGATCTTTTTGTTGCAAATGGACATCTGGATGAAAACCGTCATCTTTTAGGCGAAAATGTGCGTCAGGAACAGCTTCCACTGCTTTTCCGCAATAACAGTGGTATTAAGTTTATCAATTTAGAGTCGAATGCTGGACCATATTTTAAGTCGGAACACGTTGGGCGAGGAATTGCCTGGGGCGACCTGGATAACGATGGTGACACGGATCTGGTTATCTCGCATAAAGACAATAATCCGAGTCTTTTACGTAACGATTCGTCTCTTGCTGACAAACACTGGATACGTTTAAAGTTGGTTGGAATGAAATCCAATCGCGATGGTATTGGTGCTCGAATTGAAATTCAGACAGAAACGCGAAAAATCACCCGACTTCGCAAAGGTGGGTGCGGATTAATGTCAACGCATGACCCGCGCCTGACGATCGGTTTAGGGCCAATAGACCTGATTAAAGAGGTCAAAGTCACTTGGCCATCAGGAGTAGTAACTCAAATCCAGCAGGTCAAAACCGATCAGGAATTGACGATCATCGAGTCAAAATGAATCAAATCGCAATGGATCCTTGCATTCCCCGTACAATAAGTCGAAGCCATTTCGAAACGATGAAATGGAATCAGAAAATTGCCCTAATCTTTTTCTCAGCGATTGTTTTGCAAATCTCAGGCTGTGGGGCATTATCCGATCCGAAGTCGGATCGTGAAACTCTGAATAACTTTTTGAAACCTGTAAATTCCATTGATCTGAATACTGTTGAGAAAGCAGTGAATCGACTATTGATTCAGAATAAAGAAGCTCTATCTTCAAGCGACCGGTTCCAGATTGCGGCGTATTTTGATAAAATTGAAGATCCGAATCGAGCGATTGAGCAACTCGAAAAAATTCAGGGAGAGGATAAACTGGCCTCTCTGGCACGAGTGAATGAAGGTCGATTGCATTTTATCCGTACGAGACTTGCATCAAAGGCAGAAGTGGCTTTAAAAAAATCTGTAGCACTTGACCCAAAACAAACAGAGGCGTGGGCTCTTTTGGCCAGTATCTACGACATCCAGAATCGACTCCCGGAACGCGATCAATGCTATGCTAAACTCGATGAATTATCATCGTTAAACCGAGATCAATTGATCCATTGGACGTGTCGTCGTCGGCCAGATGCGGCGATCCGCGAAATTGGAGAACTCCTAAGAGCCTTTGTCAAAGCAGATCCAACGGACTCAATCTCTGTACTCGCATTTGCCGATCATCTTAGGCTTCAGGGCGATTTTGAAAGCGCCTCCAGGCTGACAGAAAAAGTCGTTGAAAATCAGTCAGATAATACAATCTTAATCAGTTCCCAGATTCTTAATGCAGAAATCGCCTGGGATTCTGGAGATCTTAATCTTACGGAAAAAATCCTGTCTGAAGCTAAAGCTAAAATGGATATAAAATATGATGCGACTCTCCA
>CAMCFM010000108.1 GCA_945874095.1 Candidatus Kuenenia stuttgartensis | reverse complement strand
GGATATTTCACGAGAAAGTTTCGCCAATATCCGCCAGGGGCGAAAAAGCTTTGAATCGGTTTGGCAAATTCGGCATCGGCGAGCTCGAGATTTTTCTGGCCGGTTTTGTAGATTTCCAGGCGGTCGGGGGGCAGCACCCATTCGGTCATTTCGCGATAACTGGCGGGTGGGAGATAAATTCGGCCCAGGGGCGGGAGTTCGTCGATAATCTGGCTGAAAGTGTTGGTCTGGATCTTCTCCTGGTTCGCTTCCAGCATCGTCAAAAACCGGGCCAGCCATTTTTTCTCATAAATCAATTCATAGGTGCCGGGCCAGCCTCCGAATTTTTCTCCATCGTCGGCAGTGATGGCCAGAGGGGCTGGATTGCCGGAATCGGCGAGTTCCAGCAGGTGTTCGATGGTTTTTTCAGGCTCCTGCCAGGGAACCAGATAGCGGAGCTGCTCTGAGTTGGGTAGAAGTCGCAGCAGGTGGCCTTGATCTTCGGTCAGGAAGTATCCGCCGAGCTTGTCGGGGTCGATTCCGGCCCTGTGGAAGTGATAATCGTCGAGCACGGTATATTCCATACCAGCGCGGGCCAGAGACTCGACCAGATCCTGCTCCCAGACACGTTCTGCAAGCCACATTCCGCGAGGGGCTTCGCCAAACCGTTTGGTGATGATTTCATTAAAGTGGCGGATTTGACCAATGCGGTCGCGTCGTGGAATCATGGGAAGAATCGGTTCGGCCCAGGCTCCTCCCAGAAGTTCAAGCTGTTTCCTGTCAATGAGTTCCGCCAATTTGTTGAAATAAAACGGCCGATTGGTTTCAAGCCATTCCCACAATGGGCCTGAGATATGGAGGTTGAATTTAATGGTTGGAAATTCTGAGAAAGTTTCGATGAGTGGCTGATAGGCCGTCTCAAAATTCTGGGCGAAAACGCCATCGAAATTGCCGACCGGCTGATGGCAATGGAAACCGAGGACGAGCCGCGCGGCTGGCGAGTGAACAGACATGAAAAGAAGTCTTCTAATGTGGGGGTTTAAAGTGGGATTAAACCCGCAATTGTCAGTGGATCAGGAAAGCCGGCGTCGTTTCCCCTAATCAGAAATTCTACCGGAATCACATGGTATATGACAAGTGTGATAGGTTGTGGTGAGCGAAAGTTCTCCAGATACGAGGGGGTGGATTCGTTTTATGGAGCCATGAAAAAAGCCCGAATTTTAGATTCGGGCTTTTGAGGGCATTTCATGGATGGAAGCGAGAATAGCGGATTCAGCCTACGACCAGATTACACAATTTGCCGGGCACGACGATGGCTTTGCGGATGGTTTTGCCTTCGATCAGGGCGGCGATTTTCGGGTCGGCCAGGGCAGCTTTTTTGACTGTCTCTTCGTCGGCATCCACAGGCAGAACGACGCGGCCACGGACTTTGCCGTTGATCTGGAGGACCACTTCCACCTCGGTGTCCTTGAGCAGGGCGGGGTCGAAAGTCGGCCAAGGTTCGTAGGCCAGTGTGGTGGTATGGCCCAGCACTTCCCAAAGTTCTTCCGCCTGGTGGGGGGCCAATGGGGCCAGCAGGAGGACGAACGATTCGAGGGCTTGCTTCGGGCGCACGTCCTTGCTGGTCATGAAGTTCGTGAATTCCATGAGCTTCGATATGGCGGTGTTGAAGCGGAGGGCGTCGAAGTCGTCGGTCACTCCGGAGATGGTTCTGGCCAGGGTTTTGGCGGTATCGGCATCGAGCGGAATATCCTGAACGCGTGGGTCAAGTTGGACGGATTCGGACATGTCGTCCACGATCAATCGCCAGACTCTGGCCAGGAATCGCGAAACACCTTCCACGCCCTTCATGCTCCAGGGTTTGGTGGCTTCGAGAGGGCCCATGAACATTTCGTAGAGGCGGAGGCTGTCGGCGCCGTATTCCTCGACGACGATGTCGGGATTGATCACATTTCCGCGACTTTTGGACATCTTGTTGGCGCGTGCATCCACTTTGATGGAGTGGTCAGAGGCCAGCACGAAGCGGTCGCCCTGCTTCACGGCCTGCTCCGGTTCGAGCTTGATCTGGGCCAGATCCACCCGCTTGCCGGCTCTCATGGTGAAGTGGCTGTGCTCGTCCTGAACGGCTTCATCGACACCGACCCAGCCGCCTTCGGAATCCTGATAGACCGTATATTCAGTCTCGCCCAGGATCATGCCTTGATTGACCAGCCGGTGGAACGGTTCGGCGGTGTGAACCAGTCCGCGATCGAACAGGACCTTGTGCCAGAATCGGCTGTAGAGGAGGTGCAAGACGGCGTGTTCAGCACCACCGATATAGAGGTCAACCGGCATCCAGTATTGTTCCAGCTCGGTGCTGAACGGGGCGGAGTCGTTTTTCGGGTCCATATAACGGAGGTAATACCAGCACGAGCCAGCCCATTGGGGCATGGTGTTGGTTTCCCTCTGAAATTTCTCGGAATAGCGAACCCATTCCGTTGCCTTTGAGAGCGGCGGTTCAGGGTTTCCCGAGGGCCGAAAATCTTCCATTTCAGGCAGGCTGACGGGCAGTTCGGCAATGTCCACAGCGTGTGCGTGGCCATTTTCGTCGAGCAAAATCGGGAACGGTTCGCCCCAATATCGCTGACGGCTGAAGAGCCAGTCGCGGAGCTTATAGTTAATGGTGAGCTTGGCCAGCCCTTTATCGGCCAGATAGGACTCGATAATCACCCGCTTGGCCTGATCTGTGGGGTAGCCGTTAAGGTTGAACTCATTGTTGGCAGAATTGACGGCCAGGCCGAGTTCGGTTTCAGCCTCTGGCAGTGGCTTGGAGTGATCCAGAAGATCTTGTGCCACAACGCGTTTGATGGGCAGGTTGAAGACTTTGGCGAACTCGAAATCGCGATCGTCGTGGCCCGGTACGGCCATGATTGCTCCGGTGCCGTAACCGGAGAGGACGTAATCAGCGATCCAGACAGGGATTGGCTCGAATGTGACAGGGTTCACGGCATATCCGCCGGTGAAGACACCGGTTTTTTTGCGAGTTGCGTCCTGACGCTCCATGTCACTCTTGGCGACCACTTCGGCTTGATAGGCTTTGACGGCCGAAAGCTGCTCAGGCGATGTCAGGCTTGCGACCAGCGGATGTTCAGGCGCCATAACCATATAGGTGGCGCCAAAGAGGGTATCCGGGCGGGTGGTGAAGACACGGATACAGTCGTTTTCAGGCGTATCCGGGAACGATTTCACGCTGCGCTGGCGGGCCCAGTCGTGGAACGTTTTGGGGTCTCCGAGATAGAAATCGACTTCAGCGCCTTCGCTCCGGCCGATCCAGTTGCGCTGCATGTCCTTGATGGCTTTGGGCCAGTCGACCAGCTCGAGATCATCGATCAGATGCTCGCCATAGGCGGTGATCCGCAGCATCCACTGCTTCAGGGGCAATCGAACTACAGGATGGTTACCGACTTCGGACTTGCCTTCCTTGACTTCCTCGTTGGCCAGCACGGTTCCCAAAGCAGGGCACCAGTTCACAGGCACTTCAGCACGATAGGCGAGCCGATGGGCATCGCGATAAGCGGCTGGATCAGAGCAATCGGCGGGGATGGGCAGTTCGCTGATGGGGCGACCTTTGCCGACCCGTTTACGACCTTCGGCATCGGCCCAGACGCATTCAGGGTCGTACCAGGTGTCGTAAATTTTGAGGAAGATCCACTGAGTCCAGCGATAATAGTGTGGATCGGTGGTATCAACTTCGCGATCCCAGTCGTAGGAGAAGCCGAGGGACTTGATCTGGCGGCGAAAATTATTGATGTTCTGCTGAGTGGTGTCGCGTGGGTGGGTGCCGGTCTTGATGGCATATTGTTCGGCAGGCAGTCCGAAGGCGTCCCAGCCCATGGGGTGGAGGACATTATGGCCGAGCATTCGGCGATATCGGCAGAGAATGTCCGTAGCCGTATAGCCTTCAGGGTGGCCCACATGGAGACCTGCGCCTGAAGGGTAGGGGAACATGTCGAGGGCGTAGAACTTCGGTTTGTCGGGAACGAAGTCTAGTGTACGGAAGGTTTTATGGTCGTCCCAATAACGCTGCCATTTCTTTTCGATACGGGAAAAGTGATAAGCGGGCATCTTCGATCAACGACCTCAACCATGGGGGCAACTTGCGATATCTTTCTCAGACGATTCTGATTCCCTTAAGATAACCTTTCTGATTGAGAAACGCCAATGTCCTGTAAGGGGCAGGATTCGTATTTCTCCATGGTGTGAAATGATTCCAAACGCGCCAGAACTGGCGACTTGACCTGACGGTTTTTAGACCAGAGACTTTAGCTTTTCTTTTCAGAAAATAAAAAATTTTATGGTTTAATCATGATTTGCCAGGGTTGACGATTGGAGCCACTCTGGTTTTTCTGATTTGTCAGCACGCATCAAATCCATCGGTTAGATTTCAGTGCAGATACACCATAGAGTGCAGCATCGAGAGCTGATTATTGAATGACTCAGCGAATTGATGCGCATCTATTGAAATTGAGGCACACACCATGATTGACCGCGAAAACAGGCGTGTTTCACGCTCGAAATCCATACGACAAAAGTCGCTGACCGTTCTTATGCTTTGTGCCGTAAATATTTCCGGCTGCAATAACGGTAAAATGAGGACTGTTCAAAGGCCCCGATTTATGGGGAACCCGTTTCGCCGACAGGCGATTGTGGTGAATCCCGGAATCGAAACGGTCCAGACACCTGGATCTGTCGTCATTGAACAGCAGGGTGGAGTGACGGCTACGACGGAATCTGGCGAACCGCCGGTGACCACATTCCAGCCCCGACAGGGCAGCGGTGCCGTGACCAGCGTGGTTCCATCGTTCGACGATGCCCAGCAACCGCTCGGTTCAGGCACCAGAACTTCAATCGACTCCACGCGTCCTGGGGCTTCTCCCAGCGATGCCAAAAGTATCATGAACAGCCTTGCCCCGCCGGCTGAGGCACCGCAAGTGATCATGGAGGCTCCTCCACTGGGTGCCGGTACATCTGGCCGGCCTGGATTATCGGCTCCGATAGATTCGTCCACGAATCGGGCGGCCGGTGGCCAGACCAACGAAGAGCCACGACTGGAAGCCATTGAGCCGCGTAAGCCTTCTGGTTCCAATTCGACTCCACCAGCCGATAAAACCAAAGAGAACGGGACGCCCAAGAGCACATCGTGGCGCACTCCCAAATTTGGCGATGTGTCGAGCAGAACTACTTATCAGGCGAGTTCCAAACGGCCATCGACAAGCGATGGGAATTCCATCGGAGTGATTGAGTGAGACGTCTGATTGGGATATCAACTTTTTCATAAGGGCGGCCTGGATTTCAGGTCGCCTGTTTTTATTGGTAATTTTGAATGGTTTAATCATTAAAATTTGTGGATGGTCAGACGGGTCTCAAACCATGCCGAAAATTGACTTGATTGGCTCGCCGGTGGCCAGTCGGTGGGGGCGGGCGGTTTGGTCGTGGATTTCTGTGGCTGGATCGAATCCGAAACGCCAGAAAATGGTGGCTGCAATGTCGCCAGGCGTGACCGGGTCGCGTGATGGATAGGCTCCCATGCGGTCGCTGGCCCCATAAATCGCACCACCTTGTACGCCGCCTCCGGCGAACATCACGGTATAGCAATCGGGCCAGTGGTCGCGTCCACCGTCTCCATTGATTTTCGGAGTTCGGCCAAATTCGCCCATGGCAACGACAAGTGTCGAATCCAGTAGTCCACGAGCGTCCAAGTCTTCAATCAAAGCAGATAAGCCCTGATCGGCCATGGGCAGGAGGAACGATTTGTGCTGATTAAAACACTTGTAGTGGGCGTCCCAGTTCTGGCCCTGTTGCTTGAAGTCGTGGACATTTACGAACGGGATGCCAGCTTCCACCAATCGGCGGGCCATCAGCATGTTCTGGCCCCTCATTTCACGAGCCATGCCCATTTCAGCGCCGTTGCCGCCACCGCCACCTTCGCCCACGGGCAGGGGAGCTGGAAAGAATCCGTAGCGGTCGCGCGTGGCTTTGGATTCTTGCGAAATGTCCATTGCCTGTTTTAATCTCTGCGAGCTCAGGAGTTTATGGGCTCGATGATAAAGCGCTTTGAGCCGGATGTTGTCAGGGCTGGAATATTCGATCTGGTCCAGCAATTCCTGCCTGAAACGAGACCTCTGAGGTTCCAGACCATCGGCCAGCTTCAGCATCTCCACATTGTATTTCAGGCCTTTAATGTCCACGTCAATCAGGAGTGGATCGTAAGCGGCCCCTAAAAATCCACCGCCCTGGCAGGGTACGGGGTGGACGTTTTGAAATACAAATGGAACGGTTGCGAACGGTGTTTCGGCAGGATTCTGGCGATTCAGGTAAGAAATGGCACCACCATAGCTGGGAAAGGTCTGAGGCTGAGGCGCAAAAAGTTCGCGGTCAGGCCCTTCCAGGGGGCGGCCTGTGAGGGCGTGAATCGACGCCGAATCGTGCAGCCTGGCCTGGTGGGTCACGCTTCGCACGAGAGCCGTTTTGTGCATCAGCCGGGCCATTCGTGGGAGGTGTTCGCTGATGTGCAGGCCTGGGACGCTGGTCTGGATCGGCTTGAACTCTCCGCGAATCTCCGAAGGGCCGTCCGGCTTCATGTCGTAAGTATCGATGTGGCTTGGGCCACCGTAATAAAAGACCAGAATGCAGGCTTTGACCGGCGTGGATGTGGTCTGGGCGATTCCCTGGGCCTGGGCTCGCCATAATCCGCCCAGATTCAAGCCCATTCCGCCACTGAACTGGAGCAGCTTGCGGCGTGTCAGAAGCATGGATTCCGGGGAGATCATCAGGCAGGACCGTTTGATAGGGGCAGAGGGCAGGCATTTGGGAGAATCACTGTTCAACAATCATTTTGTCATGAATCGTGGAGGAAAGATAGTGGACAAAATGGCCTTGACCATTTTTCGCGTTCGTTGGACATTTGCAGGAACCTTGAGATCCGGAGAATAAAAAAGGCTGATGAACGATCGTCGGACCCATCCCAGAACGCTTTATTGGTGCATCATCGGGCTTGCCATTTTGGCCCGGCTTGGGGCGGTATGGATATTGCTGAATGGGTCGGCGGCCGATGTTTACACTTATGAACATGGCGAAATTGCGCGAAACTTATGTGCTGGAAAAGGATTTTCTGTCGAACTTTTGGGCACCTGGGGCGTGACATCGCAGCAGGCTCCGCTGGTTCCCTATTTATTGGCCGGTTGCTATGTCCTGTTGGGCGTGGGCACAGCGGCGGCCCACTGGCTGTTTTTGGGGATTCAGTCGGTGGAAGGTGGGGTGATGGTGGCTGCAACGATGGCCTTGGCCAGTCGGGTGATCGGCAAGCCGAAATGGACGCTATTTACGGGCCTGATGGTCGCAATTTATCCCACATTGGTTTATTCGGCGACGCATGTGCAGGTGGTTTCGACGGCCACCATGCTGCTGGTCTGTCTGTTTGTGGCATTATTTGATTTGAGAGAGAGCCCGAACAGGCGAAATGCAATTCATGCAGGGTTGATTATGGGTCTGATGACTCTGACGGATCCGATACTCGCTTTGGCCGGTGTGGGGACCACTCTTGCGTGGCTGATTTTTGACAGGCCTGAAATGCAATCGCAGCGAGTGGAATTGATCAAAGCCTGGGCGGTCCTGGTGGTGGTGAGCGTGCTGACGATTTCACCGTGGATTGTGCGGAATGCGGTGGTGCATGGGCGGTTTGTCTTTGTCAAAAGCACGTTCGGGTATGCATTCTGGCAGGGCAATAACAAGCTGAGTGTGGGCACGGATAAAGTGATGCGAGAGTCTGTAAAAACGGCATTGGCCGATACCAGCCTGAGCATGAATGAGCGTCTCTGGATGGCTCGACATGAGGCGGGCTGTGTGGACGATATTGCATTAACGAAAAGGGATAAACAGGAGCTTGGTCAATTGCCGGAAGTGGAGCGATCAGAGGAACTTTTTCGAAGGGTTCAACAGGAGCTTTCGGCCGATCCTGGGCGATATCAGGAGCTATGTCTGCGGCGTTTAAGGTTTTTTCTCTGGGTGGATGAATCGAACCCAAAGACGGCGGTATTGTATTATCGGATTCCACATATTTCGCTGACCATTTTCAGCCTGATAGGCTTGGTAACGATGGATGGACGAATGCGGAAGAAACTGGCGATGGTGATGATTGCATTTCTACTGACGACAATTTTTCATGCTTTGACGATCACGGCTCCAAGGTTTCATTTGCCGTGGGAGCCGTTTTTAATGATTTGGGCGGTGGCAGGGGCGTCGAGTTTATGCGTCACCATTCGTGATGCGATATTAAAATCTGGAATGGTTGTTCCGCAGAACGCCTGAGAATTTAAAAATCAACGGGTGCGGGCAGAGGCTCTGGATTCGTTGAGTATGCGGCAGACGTCGGAGGCCCAGGCGGATAGGGCGAGCGGCATATTGGCGTTGTACTGGATCTGGGTGATTGCCAGAAGGCATCGGTCGGCGATGGCGAAAACATCTTCTGGAGAGCAATAAGCGGCGATTTTGTGTGCCGATTCAGCCCATGCGGAATCACCCGATGGAGGGGCCAGTCCGGCTCCTGACCAGAGAACGTCGCGGAAGAATCGTGAGAGGTCTTCGAGAATCAGGATCGCTCGGCGCCGCTGGGTGGCGGGTTCCTTGCTGGAATTTTTGGCGAGATCTTCGATGACTTTGGCTACTTTGGGGGCGAGTGGGGCTCCGGAATCGACCAGTTCGTGAATTACGGTACTTCGGGCGTCTTGATATTCGTTATCGGCCAGTGCCAGTGCTCGCGCGACACTGCCTTCAGCCTGGTCGGCCAACTGCCGGGCATTGGTGGATTGAGAGATCAGGCCACGGTCGATCAGGATGGCTTCAATGTCTTCTGCTGACAGAGGTTGGAAGCGAACGACCTGGCAGCGGCTGACCACGGTTTCAAGCTGGGTGTCGGGGGTGGAGCCGATCAAGATCAGGACCGAGCCCGGGCCGGGTTCTTCGAGTGTTTTGAGGAAGGCGTTGGCCGATTCGTCGGTAAGATTGTCGGCATCCTCGACCACGGCGATTCGGAACTTGCCCGACATGGGTTTGAGGGAGAGCTTGCCGCAAAGTTCGCGGATGGAGTCAACGGGCAGAGCCTGCTTGTCTTCAGGGCGACGGACAGCGAGGAAGTCAGGGTGCGTTTCAGCGATGACCTGTTTGCAGCCGGGGCAAGTGCCGCAGGGCGCAAGTTCTTGTGGAAGGTGCTTTTCGCACAAGAGGCCCTGAGCGAATGCGCGGGCGAATGTGGTTTTGCCGACAGAGGGTGGCCCGACAAAGAGCATGGCGTGTGGTAAGCGATTGGCTTCCAGGAGTTTACGAAAGTTATCGACCAGGGCATCATGCCCGCGAATGTTCAGCCAGGGCATGGAGGACCTCGCTCAGGATATTGGCGAAGACGGTGTCGGGGTCAAGGTCGGCGTTGATTCGGGAGATTGGGCCGGGGAAGTCTGACATGGCGGAGCGGAATCCTTGGCGAACGGCTTCCTGATAGGATTCAGGTCGACTTTCGATACGGTCGCGGGTTCGTTCCATGCGGCTTTCGGCGGCCTCGCGGGAAACATCCAGCAGGAGGGTCAGGTTCGGCATGAGTCCAGAGGTGGTGGCGTGTCCGACTCTCCAGATTTCGGCGGGGTCAATTCCACCTGCCAGACCCTGGTAAACCACGGTGGAGAGAAGGAATCGGTCAGTGACCACGCATTTGCCAGCTTCAAGTGCAGGCATGACTTGCTCGGCCAGAAGCTGTGCCCGGCTGGCCATGAACATGAGCATTTCGGCGCGAGGGCAACTTTCGACGCTGTCGCGGTCCAGCAAAAGGCTTCGGAGGCGATCACCGAGGGCAGTGCCGCCAGGGTCGCGTACGGCGACGACTTCAAGTCCTTGATCACGCAGAGTTTGAGTGAGACAGGCGGCTTGAGTGGATTTGCCGGCACCGTCGGGGCCGTCGAGGCAGATAAAAAGGCCTTCCGGAGCATTTGTGGTGCGCCAGATCAGGCCTGAATTGGGATTTTGAAGGGACGAATCACCCATGATCAATCCGATACTTTAACCGTGACTGGGTTTCTTTTTATGGTGATGGAGCCAGAGGTCGGCTTCTTCAAAAAGCTGACGGATTTTGGAGTGATAGAGGAGCTTTGAGATTTCGCTCAGGGTTCCCCAATGGTACCAGTGTCCGGTGGTATCTTCCATATGCTCGACGGATTTGAAGAGCCGGTCGGTTTTGACTTCGACCATGAAATAGGTGACCGATTTGAGTATCTTTCGGCCCTTGCGAACGTAAGTGTAGCTGATGGACCGCTCGAATCCTTCGCAGGGGATGATTTCAACGATCCCGGTTTCCTCACGTAGTTCACGCAGGGCGGCTTGCCTGGGCGATTCGCCGATCTCGATCCCGCCTTTAGGGAACTCCCAGCGGGCGCGAGGGTTGCGCACGGTTGCGGAGTGAAGGGCAAGATAGTGGAATTGGCCGGACGTATCAACTCGATATGGAATCACGCCAGCCGAAAGTTCGAGAACGGCGACCATGCCCTGAGGCGCGTGATTATGCGGACCCACCGGACGGGGAGATCCGGGATTGGAGCCTGGCTC
>CAMCFM010000107.1 GCA_945874095.1 Candidatus Kuenenia stuttgartensis | reverse complement strand
TCAGCCACATTCCAGCCGTTTTTCCGTAACTCCTGACGCAGAGAATCGGCCATCTGAAGGGCCTGCACCCGCCTCCATGGCTCCTCTCGGATGATCCGGATCGACTCCTCTGCCGCTCCAGCCAGATAGGGCGAAATCGCTGTGGAATAAATCCAGCCCCGGGCCGATTGAACCAGCCAGTCGATCAGTTTTTGCGAACCGACCACAAATCCGCCCTGAACACCCACGGCCTTGCTCAAAGTGCCCAGTCGAATCAGAAACGGCAGCTCGCCCAAACCGAGAGATTCCACCATGCCCGCCCCATGGGCGCCAAAAAGGCCAGTGGCATGGGCTTCATCGACGACCATCATGGCCTGAAACCGCTCGGCCAGAGCCGCCAGTTCGACCAACGGTGCAGCGTCTCCATCCATGCTGAAAATCGACTCGGTGATGATCAACCGACGACGATATCGACCTTGATCTCGATTCAAAACCGTTTCCAGACGGCCCAGATCATTATGCGGAAAGACCTTCAAAGTTGCCCCTGAAAGTCTGGCACCGTCGATCAGACAGGCATGTGAAAGCCGGTCGGCATAAATCACATCGCCCGTTCCGACCAGCGCAGCCACCGTCGATTGATTCGCCACATATCCCGAACTAAAGAGCAGGGCCCCCTCAGCCTCTTTCCACCCAGCCATCTCTTTGGCCAGCGTCTCATGGGCGGTGGTCCATCCGCTCACAGCAGGGCTCGAACCTACGCCGGATCCATAAAGTGCGGCCGCCTCAATTCCAGCCAGATGCAATCGCGGATCATGCCTGAGGGCCAGATAATCGTTCGAAGAAAAGTCGCGGGCCCGCTCCACAGGCCTGACCCTGAGCTGCCGGATCAGAGAACGGTCACGGCGGTCGGCCAAAGCCTCATCAAGCCAGTCCATCACCTTTGGTCTCTCCTTTTTTTTCCGAACGACGATTGTTTGGAGTATAACCACCAGGAAGGGCAGGGCGATGAAATTTTTTACGAAGCCAAGCATTCCTCTTTGAATCTCAAGTCAAGAAGGTAACAGTGCCGCTCCCATCTGACCCAGAATTCAGCTTTTGGAACAATACAAAACGTCTTTCGTTGCAAATGGTTCGGAAGTCGATTAAATAGTATGTTTAGCAAGCTGGTTGATCCGCTCTCGGCTTTTCCTTTGGATATTCCAAATCGAACCATCTCCCTCAGAACAAGTCATGAAGAAATCCATCAACACCCGCCGAAGATTCCTGCGAAGTGGCGTTGCGGCATGCAGCACGTCCATGTTCATGATACCGCAACTCGCTTGCCTGGCTGGGCCTCAGCAGGTCAACGAAGAGGATCGTCCCGTGCGATTTGGTGTGATGACCGATATCCACAAAGATATCATGCACGACGCGGATGAACGATTGAGTGTTTTTGTCGACCGAATGAACAAGTTGAAACCCGATTTTGTGATTCAGTTGGGAGACTTCTGCATCCCGATTCCTGAGAATCAAGGCTTTCTGGAGATCTGGAATCGGTTTAACGGACCTCGTCATCATGTTCTGGGCAACCACGACATGGACGGGGATGGTAAACATCGACCTGACAAGGCGTATGCCTTCACTTCGGAAGAGACCATGGCATTTCTGGGAATGAAAAAACGCTATGATTCATTCGATGTGCATGGGATTCATTTCATCATTCTGGACGGCAACGAGAAGGGGCCTGGGCAAACTCCCTATTACCGATACGTTTTAGAAGAACAGGCAGAATGGTTGCGTCAGGATCTGGAGGCCACACAAAGGCCCACCATCGTCTTCATCCATCAAGGCCTGGAACGTGAAGCTGCGAGCGTAGCCAATCAGGCCTCGATCCGATCGATTCTCGAACAACCTAAACTCAAAACCGGTCAAAACAAGGTCATTGCCTGTTTCTCCGGCCACCACCATCGCGACTACGTAAATCAGATCCAGGGAATCCTTTACCCGCAGATCAACAGCATGTCCTACCACTGGCTGGGAGCGGACTTTATCCACAACAGCTATGCTCCAGAGATCATGAAAAAACATCCTGATATCAAATACACCGTACCCTATAAAGATCCGATCTTCGCGCTGGTGACTCTCGATCGTCAGCGTGGTTTTATGCAGATCGAAGGAGTCAAAAGCGAGTTTGTGGGCCCTTCGCCTTGGGAATTGGGGGCGTCGCGAAAGAAATTCGACGCAGCCACATTGTCCGCAAATGTCTCGGACAGGAAATTGCCAATTTAGGAACAGGTAGGAATTAAATTCCACTTTTTAGCGAACCGTAGACAAACACACTGCGGCTGCTGTCTAGCCGGGCTTGGCGCTAGCCCCGGTTGGTTTTCTAATTCTCCGAAACCGGGGGCTAGCGCCCTGCGGCTAGATTCAAACGCCGAAACCATGGGCTAGCGAGGGCCAGCGGCCCTCATCAGTTGTCCAAACCGAAAAATGCTTTGAGGGCTGAAAGCCCGATACCTCTCACGTCACGACTCAGGAAACCATATGCGAATGGGGCGGGCTTTCAGCCGTTGTTTCGCATAGCGAAGCCAGCGGCCTTGGGCGCTGCCCAAGGCTGGTATGGGTCGGGCCTTTGGCCCTAAAACCAGATCACATTCAATACCATCACCCTGGAATCCTGTATGAGCCAAAATGAATTCTGCAAGAATCGCTCCAGAGGTGGGGGCTAGTCAAACCTGCCTCCAATCGTGTTCACTATAGAAGCTGCTTTTCAGGCACAACACATCAAAACCGATCCCGCTCCGAAACCAAACGCCTTCAAATGACCGGCTGACCGCAAGGCGAACAACGTTCCACGTTCTTCCATGGAGTTCCGCACCAAATGCTCAAATATGCACTCTGGGCCTTGCTTCTGACCGGTATGGCCGCCACATCGGCTCATGCTGATCTGCACGCCTATGTCAAACAAACTGACGATTCGTTCCAGTGGGAACAAGAAAAAGAAACCAGCGTCTTTGGGGTCAAAATTCACACCCTCAAAATGCACTCCCAAAAATGGCAGGGCATCGTCTGGAAGCACCGCCTCGAAATTATCGAGCCCGCTGAAGGTGTGATCGATCACCCTGAAACCGCCATTCTCTTCATCGGCGGCGGTTCCGTCGGCGACACCCCACGCGACGGCGATCGCCTCGTCGCCATGTCGCTCGCCAAAGCTGCCCGTGCACGCGTGGCCATCTTGAACCACGTCCCCAACCAGCCACTGATGGGCGACCGCAAGGAAGATGCCCTGATCGTGGAAACCTTCATCCAGTATCTCAATACCAAGGATCTCACCTGGCCTCTCCTATTCCCCATGGCCAAATCCGCCGTCCGTGCCATGGACGCCACCACCGAGTGGGCCAAAAAGAACAGCAAGCCTGAAATCAAGCACTTCGTCGTCTCAGGCGCCAGCAAGCGCGGATGGACCACCTGGCTCTCAGGTGCTGCCGACCCACGCGTCATCGCCATCGCTCCGATGGTCATCGACACCCTCAACCTCGGCAATCAGGGCGACAACCAACTCAAAGTCTGGGGCAAATACAGCGAGCAGATTCACGACTATGTCGAACGTGGAATCATGCAAGCCTCCAAAACAGCCCAGGGCGAAGTCCTCTGGAGAATGGTCGACCCGTTCACCTACCGTGATGGCAACCTGGCCAAGATCCCCAAAGTTCTCGTCCACGGTACAAACGACCCTTACTGGACCCAGGACGCCTCACGCCTCTATTTCGGCGACCTCAAAGGCCAGAAAACCATCTGCTACCTGCCGAACGCCGGCCACGGCCTCGACAAGAATCGCGAATGGGCCCTGAACACCGTTTCCGGACTCTATCGTCTGGCTGTCACTGGCCGCAAGCTGCCTGAAATCTCCTGGGATCTGCTTGAAAAGCCAGATGCAACCACATACGGCATCGCTGTTTCTGCAAATCCAAAGCCTGTGGCAATCAAAGCCTGGGTGGCCACATCGAAGAATCGCGACATTCGCAAGGCCAAGTGGGAACAAAGTGCCGTTACGATTGAAGAGAAGGACGGCAAGCAGGTCGTTCAGCGCACACGCCCCAAGACCGGCGTGGAAGTGATGATGCTTGACCTGACCTACGAAGTGGACGGCCTGACCTGCCACTATTCTACCCAGATTGCCGAGTCGGACCGGACCGAAGTTCCACCCGCTCTCCAGCAAATCCCCAACGTCAAGGCCGCCTCCAGATGATTGGGATCTGATTCTGGTCATCAGAATCGATTGAAGATCAAGAGACGAAGGTTCGGGTGTCTGAACGGCCCCGGACCTTTTTTCTATGGTTCCGGTTTGATATGGAATTTTAAAGGAAAGGTCGTAATTCATGGATTCTCCTGTCGAGATCATCCAGTCCATTCAAAAAGCGTTTGCCAACGTGGCCCGAGGCTCGATCACGCTGCATCAAGCCGAAATCATAGACAGTGATGGTTCGGCAGAAGATCAGCAAAAAGCCCGATTGCTTGACCAGGAAACGAGTTGGGATCAAGTCCCCGACGCCAGCCTTGAAGAATGCACTTCGGCCCTCTGCCATCTCGACCCTGAAAGCTGGAGATACTACCTGCCGGCGTATCTCATCTGGTCGATCCGCAATTATCAGCACAGCGATTCGATCATGATCGACTTCACCATCTACAGCCTTAAACCATCTGAAGATAATGACTTATTGACCCAGTACGACATGACCCGATATCGTCTGCTGGATCATGACCAGTCCACAGCCGTTTACCATTTCCTGGATTTCATGGCGGAACAGGATGAGTTTGTCGATGCCGTAGCCGCCGACGAAGCCATCACATCCTACTGGCACGAGTTCGGGCCTGACTCAGAAGAGTGAAAAAGGAATGGATCATGATCAACGAGTCTAAAATTCCACCAGCCTTATTTGAAGAGACCGACAGACGCTTCAAAATCGGTCCATCGACCATCGCCGGCGCCGGACTTGGTTTGTTCGCTGCGATTTCATTGACTGAAGGCGAGCGTCTGATGATCCAGGGGATCGCCATAAAGCCCGGCTCGATCGCAGACCAGTGCACCGCCTATGCCGACCTCTACAAAATTCGTATCGGCCCATTTCTCGTTATTCCATCTGGATTTAGTGCCATGGTGAATCACAGTGAAACGGATGCGAACCTGGACAAGGTGAATGATGGATCCTCATGCGGATGGTTTGTGACGAACCGATTTGTTGAGGCTGGCGAAGAGCTTTTCTTTCGATATCATCCCTACGCTCTTGAGCAGTTCTCTACTGCCAGTCCCGGCTAACGAATTACCTGCGGAGGACAGGCTTTGGATGCCCATAAATCACGATAGTATCTTTGAGTAATACGCGAATCAATCCAGCCTTTAGATGAGACGTATGATGATGTCACGCACTTTGGAAATCAAAAAATCGGTCGAAATGGCGAGTGAGCGAAAAATTACCAAATTAGCCACGGATTTACACAGACTTTCACGGATAGGATTCAGACGGAGAACAAGTACCAAAATCCTTTGAATTGGAATCGACACAAATCTATGTATGCACGGTAGAACGGTTCATATTACAAAACGAGATTGCTTACAGAGGTTTAGGTTTTCCCAAGATTTTATCCGCGGCATCCCGTGTCCATCCGTGGCTGATAAAGTGTGTGAGCGAAAAATTACCAAATTAGCCACGGATTTACACAGACTTTCACGGATAGGATTCAGATAGAAAACCCAGACCAAAATCTTGGAATTGGAATCAACACAAATCTATGTATGCACGGTAGAACGGTTCATATTACAAAACGAGATTGCTTACAGATGTTTAGGTTTTTGCAAGATTTTATCCGCGGCATCCCGTGTCCATCCGTGGCTGAATCTAACGAGTGAGCGAAAAACTTCCAAATTAGCCACGGATGGACACAGACTTAAACGGATAGGATTCAGACGGAGAACCAACACCAAAACCTTAGAATTGGAATCGACACAAGTTTATGAATGCACAACAGAACGGTTCACATAACAAAACGAGATTGCTTACGGTTCTTTACGTTTTTGCAAGATTTTATCCGCGGCATCCCGTGTCCATCCGTGGCTAATACCTCCTACCACTTTGATTCAACATAACTCCTTACAAAGGCTAAACTTCAGCTCACATTACAAAACGAGATCCCTTCAGGTTTGAAGACTTTTTCCCAGGTTCTTATCCGCGGCATCCCGTGTCCATCCGTGGCTGATCAGGCTTTGGATTCTGGACGAATGGTCTTGGTGAATTCCGTTTTTTTTCGCATTATGTCAAACTTCAGAATCGCATTGTCTAAACACAAATGGAAAGTCCGGCTGACCGATGTCCAAAAAAAAACCGGAAGTTCCCTTGGGATCAATCAAAAACATCCTATTGCCGATCCTGCGTCCGGATCTGATGCCCCCCGGAGCGGTCCACCGCGACGAGATCACGCCTGACGATTCTCCCTGTAACCACTGTGTGGGCAAGTGCTGTCGATATTTTACCGTGCCGATCAAAACCCCTCGAACGAAGGCGGATTTCGACGAATACCGGTGGTATCTGGCACATGGCCAGACTGTGATTTTCACTGAAACCGAGACCAAAAACGGTAAGTCTCTGACTCGCTGGAATTTAGTTGTCTGGACTATTTGCCAATATCTCTTGCCTGACAACCGGTGCGGGATTTACCATACAAGACCTCAGGTCTGTCGCGACTACAAGTCGGAGGACTGCGAATACGACACGCCCTGGGTTTTTGAACAATCGTTTGAAACGCCTGATTCGATCCAAAGTTACGGTGAGCAGTTCCTTGAGGAACGTCGAGCAGCCCGGCGCAAGAAATAAGAAAAATTATTTCGCCACGGCCATTCGACCATTCCAATCGGATTTGGGTGAATGGAGGAGCCCAGATATGGCCAGACGATGGAACCCCTATGAGGCTGCGTTTGAGGCGAATATTCGCCATCTGAATGTGCCCTGTGTTGTTGTGGATGAGTGCCGGAGAGCGGTGAGCGACGAGGGCTCCCTGAAGAATCCTGACTTTCTGGTCTATCCCAAAATGGGCAAAAACCTCGTCGTCGAAGTCAAAGGCAAACTTGCCAAAGACTCTTACGGTAGAAGACCTTGGGAAAACTGGGTGACCACCGACGACCTCTCGGCCCTGGTACGCTGGCAACAGATGTTCGGGCCGGGCTTTGTCGCGGCACTGGTTTTCGTGTATGCTGAAGAGTCGCAGGATTTTCCACTGCCAGCCAATTCCGATACCGGCTTCCCGTTCCGAGGCTTGGTCTACCGGTTTTGGGCCGTCGCACTGGACGATTACGTGGCCCATCTTCGATCCCGTGGAATGGCCTGGAAAGCTGTGGCCATGGCTCGTGAGGCATTTAGGGCCAGAGTCCGACCGCTCAATGAATGGCTACCCATGTCTGAATCAGCCGCCCCGAAAATGGCGGGATTATCGCCCCGAAGAAAAGTCAGAGGATCCCGATGAACCGATTCGCCCGCACCTGTCTGACCTTGGTCCTGCTCAGCCTCCCGACCATCGCTCAGGCTCAAGAAGCCGGTACCGAAGAAAAAACTCCTGGCAAGCCATTCTATGGATACGCAGGCTGGGGCATTCTGACATTCGGGGCCCTTTGGGGTGCCTGCAAAGCCTCCCGCCGTTGATCCATGCAAGCCCCTGAATTGAGCCACGAACACCCACTGGAAAGTCATAAGCGAGATAGCCTTACGCCATGAATGTTTTGACCGGAACTGCCAGCCGGATCGATCGTGCCGAGATCGCCAGCATCTACCACTCGCCACTTCTGGACTTGATCGGAAGGGCCAATGCCGTGCATCGAGCCCATCACGACCCAACCGATGTGCAAGTCTGCGTGCTGCTTTCCATCAAAACGGGTGGTTGCCCTGAAGACTGTGCCTATTGCTCCCAAGCGGCCCGATACAACACCAATGTTGATCCGCAAGGCCTGATGAAGCTTGAGGATGTGACTGCCGCGGCACAGAAAGCCAAGGCCTCGGGAGCCACCCGCTTCTGCATGGGAGCCGCCTGGCGTGAAGTGCGCAGTGGCCCTCAGTTCGACCGGGTCCTGGAGATGATCCGAACCGTGAACTCGGAAGGACTTGAGGTCTGTTGCACGCTCGGCATGGTCACGCCGGAACAGGCTGTTGCCATGAAAGAGGCTGGACTTTATGCCTACAACCATAACCTCGACACATCCGCAGCCCACTACGATCAGGTCATCCACACCAGAACCTACGAAGACCGCCTGAAAACGCTCGATGCCGTGCGTAACGCCGGTATTTCGGTCTGCTGTGGCGGCATTCTTGGCCTGGGCGAGACGGACGAGGATCGGATTGACCTGCTGACCACTCTGGCGAACTTGCCTGAGCCTCCTGAAAGCGTTCCAGTCAATGCTCTGGTCGCCGTGGATGGAACTCCGCTTGAGGGTTCGCCCAAGGTCAGTGTATGGTCCATGTTGCGCATGATCGCAACCGCCCGCATCATCATGCCAAACGCGATGGTTAGGCTTTCGGCAGGACGTCTGGAAATGCCTGAATCGGAACAGGCGCTCTGCTTTCTGGCGGGTGCCAATTCGATCTTTGCAGGCGACAAGCTGTTGACCACTCCAAACCCTTCGGTCGACCGCGATTCCGCCATGCTCGCAACGCTTGGACTCACTCCACGCGTCTCGTCTGTCTCCTCCCAAGCCACGGCTTCATCTTGTTCCTCCCCTTCCAATCCGGCGGGAGCAAGCTGCTGCGATGGTCAGGGTCAGGCCCATTAAAATGACTGCCTGATGCAGGATTCCAATCACCCATCCGTCGTCATTTCTGGTGTCGGATTGGTCACAAGTCTTGGCTGGGGATGCAGCTCCACTTTTGTTCGCCTGTGCGCTGGTGAAAAAGCCGCCGTCTGCGGATCATGGCCAACCCATCCGAATGGGAATCAGACATGGGCTGGCTATCCCGTGGTTGTCCCAAACCGACTGATCGACCGCTTGTGGCCCGACCCGGTTTTTAACATCCTTGGGTTCGCCGCCGACGAAGCTCTGGTTGACGCTCAAATCAACCCCAATCTGTGGGACCAGAATCGAGTGGCAGTCGTGGTCGGTCTGTCCAAGGGCGCTGTTCGCCTGCAAAGCCGTTGGGCAGAGAATCCGTCAGCCATGTCTCGGAATGTTGCCGCTCAAAAACTCGGCTGGGCCGTAGCCGCACCATCCGCCGGCGCATCGTTTATCGCTTCAAGGTATGGCACAGGTGGGCCAATTCTGGCGCCGATCACCGCTTGTGCCACAGGGCTCACGGCCATCAGAAGCGCGGCCGGCTTATTAAAGACTGGTAGTTGCGATATCGCCATTGCAGGTGCGGCGGATGCCTCGCTTGAACCCGTGATTCACGCGGCCTTTTCTCGCATGAAGTCGTTGGCTGGTCCAGCATTTATGGGCGAATCACCGGACCATTGGATTCGCCCCTGGTCTGCTAATCGCAACGGCTTCTTGATCGGCGAGGGTGGAGCCATTTTCATTCTGGAGCGTGCTGAGGATGTTCGACGATCCGGGAGAACAGCCCTGGCCCGTATCGACAGAATGGCCGCTGGGGCGGAGGCTTTCCACCCGACCAAACCCGATGACAGATCGGAAGTGATGCACCGGGTGATTCGACAGGTTGTCGATCAGGACAATTCCCAGATCCATATCGACGCCGTTCACCTTCATGCCACAGCCACCCGAGGATACGACTCGCTTGAAGCCGGTGCCGTGATGCGATCACTTGAAAATCAGGCGGATCATGCTTACATGCTGGCGTCGAAACCGCAAGTCGGCCATTGTCTGGGTGCCGCCGGAGCAGTCGAACTGGCAATTTGCTGTGAATCCATGAGACGAGGCATTCTTCCCCCCTTTGCTCCCGATAGTAACATGGATTTTGAACGGCCCGGGCAACCTGTTGGCCCAGCCGCGATCCGCCGAAGCGTTCATTCGATTCTAAAAATTGTGGCTGGATTCGGTGGCCACGTGGAAGTCTGCCTCTTGGAGAATGCCGATACACCGGCGTAGCGTTAATGCATCAATGTTGTTTGAATCCCACTGATCTTCATAAGTTAAATTCTATTTTCAATCATGATCTGGCGTTCGACAAACTTTAAGGATAGAATCAGTTTTTATAAGTGATATTGATAATACTGCGAGCCAAATTGATTTGCTTTGCAGTTTCCGTCCCCGAATATTTTGAGGTTTTGCCATGATGGTTCGACGTTTCGCTTTGATTTGCTTCACCGGTTTGATTGCGCAACTACCTGTCGGATCGGCTTTCGCCGGGCAGGTGGAATATTTCTCGACAGGCGTTTCCAACGTCTCCGCCGGCGCATATGCCGGATCGATTGGATTCGGCGTATCCAACAACGGAGTGGTCGCAGCCACCACCAATCTGGGCCAAAATGAGGAAGCCTTTACATACACCACGGGCACTGGGATATTTGCTCTGGGAACTCAGGGCAGGGTTTTGAGCATCAGCTCAGATGGTACAAAGGCTTCCGGTTATTTCACCGGGGCGACAACATCAGGTGGGATGGTCTGGGAGACCGGCACTCAGAATTTCACCCGCCTGAACACTTTATTGGGATATACCATCGGTTCTGCCATAAGCCCAAAT